>NZ_JAHBDR010000093.1:0-186460 GCF_019956575.1 Pseudomonas sp. A-R-19 | reverse complement strand
CGGTGTAACAATCAACGTATATGTTGACTGACACACCGCATTCGCGAGCAAGCCCGCTCCCACATTGAAGCCCAAGCCCATATCTTACGATTCCGGAGTTTTCCATGACGGCCCACGCCGACCTTTCGCCGACCCTCCAACTCGCCATCGACCTGATCCGCCGTCCGTCCGTGACGCCGATCGACGCCGATTGCCAGAAGCAGATGATGCAGCGCCTGGGCGATGCCGGTTTCACCCTGGAACCGATGCGCATCGAAGATGTGGATAACTTCTGGGCCACCCACGGTCAGGACGACGGTCCGGTGCTGTGCTTCGCCGGCCACACCGATGTGGTCCCGACCGGTCCGGTGGCGGCCTGGCAGATCGAACCGTTCAACGCCCTGATCGACGAACACGGCATGCTCTGCGGCCGTGGCGCGGCCGACATGAAAGGCAGCCTCGCCGCCATGACTGTTGCCTCCGAGCGTTTCGTAGCCGACTACCCGAACCACAAGGGCAAGGTCGCATTCCTGATCACCAGCGACGAAGAAGGCCCGGCGCACCACGGCACCAAGGCCGTGGTCGAGCGCCTGGCCGCGCGCAAGGAGCGTCTGGACTGGTGCATCGTCGGCGAACCGTCGAGCACCACTCTGGTGGGTGACGTGGTCAAGAACGGCCGTCGCGGCTCCCTCGGCGCCAAGCTGACCGTGCGCGGCGTACAGGGCCACGTGGCTTATCCGCACCTGGCGAAGAACCCGATCCACCTCGCCGCCCCGGCCCTCGCCGAATTGGCTGCCGAGCACTGGGACCACGGTAACGACTTCTTCCCGCCGACCAGCTTCCAGATCTCAAACGTCAACTCCGGCACCGGCGCGACCAACGTGATCCCGGGTGACCTGGTGGCGGTGTTCAACTTCCGCTTCTCCACCGAGTCCACGGTCGAAGGCTTGCAAAAGCGCGTCGCCGACATCCTCGACAAGCATGGTCTGGACTGGCACGTCGACTGGGCGCTGTCCGGCCTGCCGTTCCTCACCGAACCAGGCGCGCTGCTCGACGCGGTATCGGCGAGCATCAAGGACATCACCGGCCGCGACACCAAGGCGTCCACCAGCGGCGGCACCTCCGATGGGCGCTTCATCGCGACCATGGGCACGCAAGTGGTTGAACTGGGCCCGGTCAACGCGACCATCCACCAGGTCAACGAGCGCGTGCTGGCAGCGGACCTCGACGTACTGACCGAGATCTACTACCAGACCCTGATCAAGTTGCTCGCCTGATGCTCGCGTGCCCGATCTGCAGTGAGCCGCTGAATGCGGTGGACAACGGCGTGGTCTGCCCCGCCGGGCATCGGTTCGACCGTGCGCGCCAGGGTTACTTGAACCTGTTGCCGGTGCAGCACAAGAACAGTCGCGATCCTGGGGATAACCAGGCCATGGTCGAGGCTCGCCGCGACTTCTTGAACGCCGGTCATTACGCGCCGGTGGCCAAGCGGCTGGCGGAACTGGCGGCCAGCTATGCGCCGCAGCGCTGGCTCGACATCGGCTGTGGCGAGGGTTACTACACCGCGCAAATCGCCGAGGCCCTGCCGAATGCCGAAGGCTACGCGCTGGATATTTCCAAAGAAGCGGTCAAACGCGCGTGCAAACGCGACCCGCAGTTGACCTGGTTGATCGCCAGCATGGCGCGGGTGCCGTTGGCTTCCGGCAGCTGTCAGTTTCTGGCCAGCGTCTTCAGCCCGCTGGACTGGGACGAAGCCAAACGCCTGTTGAGCATCGGCGGCGGCCTGATGAAAGTCGGGCCGACCAGCGGCCACCTGATGGAACTGCGCGAGCGGCTGTACGACGAAGTGCGCGAGTACATTGACGACAAGCATCTGGACCTGGTGCCGGAAGGCATGGCACTGGCGCACAGCGAGACGTTGACGTTCAAGCTGACGCTGGACAAGCCGCAGGACCGCGCCAACCTGCTGGCGATGACGCCCCACGGCTGGCGTGCCAGTGCCGAGCGTCGTGCGGCGGTGATCGAACAGGCCGAGCCGTTCGAGACCACCGTATCAATGCGCTACGATTATTTCGTTCTTCAATAACTTTTGGTTCCGGGCGAGTGCCCGAAACCGGCTAAATCCGCGAATGGATTTTTCAGACCCGCAGTGAGGACATCCATGCGCCAACCGGATATCGAGATTTACCTGAAAGACGCCGACGTCGACCACAAGGCCGTTTCCGCCTGGCTCGGTGCGGCATTGGGCCCGTGCACGGATTGGGTGCAGAAGGGTCAGACCTACAAGTGCAAGGCCGGCAACGTGCCAGTGACCTGGCTGCCAAAAGCCGTCGGCAAGTGGAACAGCCTGTACCTGGAAAGCGACCAGACCCCATGGGACGACGACATCGCCTGCGCCCGCGCCGCGTTTGCCGCGCTGAACGTGGAAGTACGTTGCGCACCGGGCACCTGGGTCGAGGAAGAAGGTGAGGAAACCGCAGACCGCTGGATTCGCATCAGCGCCGATGGTGAAGAAGAGATCACCTGGAAAACTGCATAACACCAAGCGACACCGACCAAATGTGGGAGCGGGCTTGCTCGCGAAAGCGGTACATCAGTCGACATCAGCTTTGACTGACACACCGCTTTCGCGAGCAGGCCCGCTCCCACAATGGTTTGCGTGACCTGAAGAGTGGTTTACAACCCCACCACATCCTCAGCCTGCAAGCCCTTCTGCCCTTCCACCACCGCGTATTCAACCTGCTGGCCTTCGGTCAGCGAACGGTGGCCTTCACCGCGAATCGCGCGGTAGTGCACGAACACGTCCACCCCGTCCTCGCGCTGGATGAAGCCGTAGCCCTTGGCGTCGTTGAACCACTTCACGTTGCCGGTTTCGCGTGTTGCCATTTGTTCATACTCCCTTTTTATTATTGATCGGGCTTTTCGCAGGAAAGCCTCGGGAACGTCTATCTGCGCGCGACGTCCCTATAAGGGCACCGACGACAGACGGCCGAGTATATGACAGACGTTAAAACTCTCAACAGGAGATTACTTCGGCGCTTTTTTGCCGATTTTAAGCGAATACGGCACACTATCGGCCTCCCGAGCAAACGCTCGGTTTTATTCACTCACGCAGAAGCCGTATGACCCGTTCCCCGTTCCGCCGTCTTGTGTTTGGCACCCTGCGCCGACTGCTGTACCTCTGGGTTCGCTCGGAGACGATCAACCAGTCGTCGTTCACCCTTGACCTCGACCGCAGTCGTCCGGTGTTCTACGTCCTGCAAAACCCTTCGCTGACCGACCTCGCCGTGGTCGACACCGAATGCAGCAAAGCTGGCCTGCCACGCCCAGTGCTGCCGGTATCGGTGGGCAACCTGCTCGAACCTGCCGCGTTCTTCTACCTGACACCGGACCCGGACTGGCTCGGCCGCCAGGACAAGCGCGGCGCGCCGCCGACCTTGACCCGCCTGGTCAGCGCCCTGAGCCAGAACGCCGCCGAAGATGCACAGATCATCCCGGTCAGCGTGTTCTGGGGCCAGTCGCCGGACAGCGAAAACAGCCCGTGGAAACTCCTGTTCGCCGACAGTTGGGCGGTGACCGGACGTCTGCGTCGCCTGCTCAGCATCATCGTGCTGGGGCGCAAGACCCGCGTGCAGTTCTCCGCGCCGATCCACCTGCGCGAACTGATCGATCACAACAAGGGCCACGAGCGCACCGTGCGCATGGCCCAACGCATCCTGCGGGTGCACTTCCGCAACCTGAAGGCTGCGGTCATCGGCCCGGACATTTCCCACCGGCGCAACCTGGTCAAAGGCCTGCTGAACCAGCCGATGGTCAAGCAAGCGATCCTCGACGAAGCCGAGCGCGAGAACATCTCCCCGGAAAAAGCCAAGGCCCAGGCCCTGCGCTATGGCAACGAAATCGCCTCGGACTACACCTACACCGCAATCCGTTTCATGGAAGTGGTGCTGAGCTGGTTCTGGAACAAGATCTACGACGGCATCAAGGTCAACCACATCGAAGGCGTGCAGAAGGTCGCCCAGGGTCACGAAGTGATCTACGTGCCGTGCCACCGCAGCCACATCGACTATCTGCTGCTGTCCTATCTGCTGTTCCGCAACGGCCTGACCCCGCCGCACATTGCCGCTGGCATCAACCTGAACATGCCGGTGATCGGCGGCCTGCTGCGTCGCGGCGGCGCGTTTTTCATGCGCCGTACGTTCAAGGGCAACCCGCTGTACACCTCGGTGTTCAACGAATACCTGCACACCCTGTTCACCAAGGGCTTCCCGGTGGAGTACTTCGTCGAAGGCGGCCGTTCGCGCACCGGACGCATGCTGCAACCGAAGACCGGGATGCTGGCGATCACCCTGCGCAGCTTCCTGCGTTCGTCGCGCATGCCGATCGTCTTCGTCCCTGTGTACATCGGCTACGAGCGCGTACTGGAAGGCCGGACATACCTTGGCGAATTGCGCGGCGCGGCCAAGAAGAAAGAGTCGATCTTCGATATTTTCAAAGTCATCGGCGCGCTCAAACAGCGCTTCGGCCAGGTGGCGGTGAACTTCGGCGAGCCGATCAAACTGGCGGAATTCCTCGACAGCGAACAGCCCGACTGGCGCAAACAGGAGCTCGGCCCGCAATTCAGGCCGGCCTGGCTCAACGAAACTACCAATCGCCTCGGCGAAAAAGTCGCCCGGCACCTGAACGAAGCGGCGGCGATCAACCCGGTCAACCTCGTTGCACTGGCCCTGCTGTCTACCAGTCGCCTGGCCCTGGACGACCGAGCGATGGCGCGGGTGCTGGATCTGTACCTGGCGCTGCTGCGCAAAGTGCCGTACTCACCGCACACCACCCTGCCGGAAGGTGACGGCCGCGCGTTGATCGAGCACGTGAAGGACATGGACCTGCTGTCCGAGCAGAGCGATGCCCTGGGCAAGATCTTGTATCTGGACGAGCAGAACGCCGTCCTGATGACCTACTACCGCAACAACGTATTGCACATTTTCGCCCTGCCGGCACTGCTCGCGAGCTTCTTCCAGAGCGCCTCGCGCATGAGCCGCGAACAGATCCTGCGCTACGCCCGCGCGCTGTATCCGTACCTGCAAGCGGAGCTGTTCATTCGCTGGTCGCTGGACGAGCTCGATGCGGTGATCGACCAGTGGCTGGAGGCCTTCGTCGAGCAAGGCCTGCTGCGTTTCGAGAACAACGTGTACCTGCGTCCGGCGCCAAGCTCACGGCATTTCGTGTTGCTGACCCTGCTGTCGAAAAGCATCGCCCAGACTTTGCAGCGCTTCTACATGACCGTGTCGCTGCTGCTCAACAGCGGCCAGAACAGCATCAGTGCCGAAGAACTGGAAGACCTGTGCACGGTCATGGCCCAGCGCCTGTCGATCCTGCACGGCCTGAACGCCCCGGAATTCTTCGACAAGAGCCTGTTCCGCCATTTCATCCAGACGATGCTCGACCTCGAAGTGCTCAAGCGCGACGAAGCGGGCAAGCTGAGCTATCACGAACTGCTCGGCGAACTGGCCGAAGGCGCGGCCAAACGGGTGTTGCCGGCGGAGATCCGTTTGTCGATTCGGCAGGTGGCGTTGCATCGCAGTGAGGATGCCGCCGACCAACCCACCCCAGCGCCACAAGCCTGACGCAAAACCAGTGGGAGCGGCGGTGCGACGATTCGCCTTGCTCGCGAATGAGGTTTGACATTCAACAATGATGTTGTCTGATTCACCGCTTTCGCGAGCAAGCCCGCTCCCACATTGATTGGAGATCCCCGATGAAAAAACTCACGCTACTCGCCATGACCGCCCTGATTGGAGCCTGCCAGTCCATACAACCCGCCGCCAAAACCAGCCTCGATGGCGAAGTCTTCTACCTGCAACGCATCGCCCTGCCGCCGACGGCGATCCTCAGCGTCAGCCTGCAGGACATCTCACTCGCCGACGCCCCGGCAAAGGTCATCGACGAACAGCGCGGCCCGGTCAAAGGCCAGGTGCCGCTGGCCTTCCATCTCAGCTACGACCCGCTGAAGGTAGAGCCCAACCACCGTTACTCGGTGAGCGCGCGCATTGAAGTCGACGGCAAACTGATGTTCATCACCACCGAGAATCATGCCGTGCGCCTGGACGGCACCGATCCACAGCCGCTGAAGGTCCGTGTCGACCCGGCCCGCTACTAAGTGTCTTTTTCGAAAAAGGAAGTTGCCATGTTTCGCCCTACCCTTCGTTTCGCCGGCCTGTGTGCAGGTTTGATGATTTCTGCCAGCGCCCTGGCGCTGTCCCTCAGCGACCTGTCGCAGAAAGACGCCACCGGCGGGCTCAAGGACGCACTGACCCAAGGTGCACAATTGGCAGTCAAACAACTCGGCACCCCGGGCGGTTTCAGCAACAACCCCGACGTGAAAATCGAACTGCCGGGCAAACTGGGCAAGGTCGCCAGCAAAATGAAACAGTTCGGCATGGGTGACCAGGTCGATGAGCTGGAAGCCAGCATGAACAAAGCGGCGGAAACCGCCGTGACCCAGGCCCAGCCAATCCTTGTCGACGCCGTGAAGAAAATGACCGTGGAAGACGCCAAAGGCATTCTCAGCGGCGGCAACGACTCGGCCACCCAATACCTGAACAAGACCAGCCGCGAACAGATCCGCGCCAAGTTCCTGCCAATCGTCAAGCAAGCCACTGACAAGGTTGGCCTGGCCCAACAGTACAACTCCTTCGCCGGCCAAGCGGCGACCATGGGTGTCGTGGATGCGAAGAATGCCAACGTCGAAAACTACGTCACCGAACAGGCGTTGAATGGCTTGTTCGAAATGATCGGCAAACAGGAAGAAACCATCCGCCAGAACCCGGCGGCTGCGGCGACCAGTTTGGCGAAGAAGGTGTTTGGCACGCTCTAGGCCACGTGCAATCCTTGTAGGAGCGAGCTTGCTCGCGATGAGGTCGTGTCAGTCGGCATCGATGCTGGCTGTTATTGCGCAATCGCGAGCAAGCTCGCTCCTACAAGGAATCAGGTTGCCGAGACCGGTCGTAGAAAAAACACCCACTCCCGCCCCACCTTGCGTTTCTCGAACAGCTCCAACGCTACCAGTCCATTGAGCGTGGCTGATGCTGTGTTGTAAGAACAACCCAGATTCTCCTTCACATTGACCGCCGTGAACTCCTTGGCCATTCCGCTCCTGGCCACTTGAAACAACGCCCGCTGTTTCTCGGTGAGCCGGTTCAGAAAACCACTTTCACGCAACCAGCAATCAAATAGCTGCGCATCGCTCAGACTTTTCCGATACGCCTCGGTAAAACTGCCCACAGCGCGCAACACCACCGAACACTGGAAATCGATGAAGTACGTCAGATCCAGGTCATCCGCCTCGGTATTCAAATACGACCGCCCGTACTTCAACGGCGCATTGCGCAACAAGACACTGATGGCGATATAGCGAAATGCCGAGTAATCATTTTTGAACATGAACCAGTAAAACAACGCGCGTGCCACCCGACCGTTGCCGTCACGAAAAGGATGCTCGTAACCCAGGACAAAATGCAGCGCGATGGCTTTGATCAATGGGTGAAGGTAGTCCGCTTGATGAAGGTTGTTGTGGGTTTGGTTGATCCACTGGGTCAGCACCTGCAAACGTGACACAAGCCCTGCTGCAGGCGGTGGCGAATGCACAGTGTTGCCCTCGCCATCCTGGACGACGACGTCATCGTTGGTCCTGAATGCTCCAGGCGAGTACCGCGAATCGTCGATCCCTTCGACGCCAACCCGATGCATGGCTGCAATCAGCTCAACGCTCAGTGGCTCGTAACGCTGCTCCCAGGCGAAGTTCATCATCTTGTAGTTACCGATGACCATTCGTTCATCCGGCGTGCGCGGCAAGCGATGGCGCTTGAGCATGTCCTTGGCCACCCGCGTCGTGGTGGCCGCACCTTCAAGCTGGCTGCTGCTGATGGCCTCGTCTTCGATCAGATCATTGAGCAAATAGCTGAAATGAGCGCGCTCGCCAATCTGGCCGGTCATGTACTCCAGCACTGCGGTTGTCGCCTGACGATCCACAACTGAAATCGCTTTTTGTGCCTGTGGCGTCAGCATGAATTTCAGCCAGCACGCCGGTTCACCCAATGGCAAAAGGTTCGAGTACTGTGCAGTCCGCGCTTTCTTGACCAAGGCCCAGCACAGATTCGAATCCAGTCCCGGCGCCCATCGATAACGCAATGAATCGAACGGCAGGTAACGCCCCTGATCGTCCAGGGGCTTGAGCAACGCGAGGTATTGCGAAAGGCGCTCCTTATGGGGCGATCGCAACAGCCGATCAAACACCGGATCGGACCGGCCCCTCAATGTGGGTGGATTTTTCATGGCGCTGTCTCAACAAGCGTGAAACCGGGCGCTGAGTACAACACCTGAGCTTTTCAGCCTCAATATCAGACAGGTCCGAGATAGATGTAGGAACAATGGAGGCCCGCTGGTTGGTACAGGTTCAGCGGGCTTTTTGCTTTTACTATTGCTGCGGATCCAGCTGATCGAGGACGCGGTTCACTGATAGCTGCGCCAGGACGATCATCTGCTGAATGCCGAGTGCCAGATTGCAGGTGGGGCCGCTCAGGATGGATGACAGTTCGGTTGCCATTACATTCGCAGAGGCAAGGGTTTCGTAGGCATGCACAAGGAGGGTTTCGGAATTGATGCCTGGGCGGATGGTGAAAATTGGGCAGGGGCGGTATGAAGTTCTCGTTTGCTTTCCGGATTCGGAAGTAGAGTCATCAGGACTGTCATTGATCATTGCGAAGCTCCCAAAGTAGGCGCCTAACGACTATTCGCGGGCTTGCAGTCCCGGTCGCTGCATTGGCAGCGACGGGCAAAGGCTAGAGATCGTGCTTCCGACGGGCAAGCTGAAAGTGTTGTGGGAATGGTCTGAATGGTTAGCATTGGCGATAAACATTTTTGACTGTTGGGCAGCCTTCGCGGGCAAGCCCGCTCCCACAGGGGATTGGGTACATCTGTGAGGAGTTGGTTGGCTGGCAGGCCGCCATCGCTGGCAAGCCGGCTCCTACAGTTGATCCGGGTATGCCTGCAAGAGATTGGTTGGCTGTGAGGCCGCCATCGCTAGCAAGCCAGCTCCTACAGTTGATCCGGGTATGCCTGCAAGAGATTGGTTGGCTGTGAGGCCGCTATTGCTGGCAAGCCAGCTCCCACAGTTGATCCGGGTATGCCTGCAAGAGATTGGTTGGCTGTGAGGCCGCTATCGCTGGCAAGCCAGCTCCTACAGGGGATTGGATACATCTGTGAGGAATTGGTTGGCTGGCAGGCCGCCATCGCTAGCAAGCCAGCTCCTACAGTTGATCCGGGTATGCCTGCAAGAGATTGGTTGGCTGTGAGGCCGCTATCGCGGGCAAGCCAGCTCCTACAGTTGGTCCGGGTATGCCTGCAAGAGATTGGTTGGCTGTGAGGCCGCCATCGCGGGCAAGCCCGCTCCCACAGTTGATCCGGGTATGCCTGCAAGAGATTGGTCGGCTGGCAGGCCGCCTTCGCTGGCAAGCCAGCTCCTACAGTTGATCGGCGTACACCCATGCTCTTCACCACTCATCAGGCCGAGCGTTAGCTCGCCTGCAGCTCTTGATCTTGATCCACCCGCCCCCTCGGGAGGCTGAGTGGAGGTGTTCATCCGGGGATGGGCGCGCAGCGCCGTTCGACGCAGTCGAACTCATTGCATGTAGGTCGAAGCGAAGCCGACCGGAGGGCAATGCCCCCGGATGGATACCGGAGCGAAGGAACGCCGAGCCTCAGCGAGGGGCCGTACGCAAGGGGCGAGACCTTTTGGTTCCTTTTGGGGCGTTTGCCAAAAGGGACTCGCCGTAAGGGCGAAACCATAAGCCGCCGTTACCTAAACAACGGATATGTACCCGGTCAAACAGCCTCCTTCCTGACCCGAAACCAAGCCGCATACAGCGCAGGCAAAAACAGCAGCGTCAACGCAGTGGCCACAATCAACCCCCCCATGATCGCCACCGCCATCGGCCCAAAAAACACACTGCGCGACAACGGAATCATCGCCAAAACGGCGGCAAGTGCCGTCAACACAATCGGCCGAAACCGCCGCACCGTAGCCTCGATGATCGCCTGCCAAGGCTTCAACCCGGCCGCGATATCCTGCTCGATCTGATCCACCAGAATCACCGAGTTACGCATGATCATCCCGGACAACGCGATAGTCCCCAGCATCGCGACAAACCCGAACGGCTGACGGAACACCAACAAAAACAACGTCACCCCAATCAGCCCAAGCGGCGCCGTCAGAAACACCATCGCCGTACGCGAAAAACTTCGCAGCTGCAGCATCAGCAAGGTCAACACCACCACGATGAACAACGGCACCCCGGCCTTCACCGAGTTCTGCCCGCGCGCCGAGTCTTCCACCGTACCGCCGACATCCAGCAAGTAGCCATCCGGCAATTCAGCGCGGATAGGATCGAGGGTCGGCATGATCTGCTGCACCAGCGTCGCCGGTTGCTGCTTGTCATAGATGTCGGCACGAACCGTCACGTTGGGCAGGCGATTGCGGTGCCAGATGATGCCCTCTTCGAAGCCGTACTCCAGGGTCGCGATCTGCGACAGCGCGACGCTGCGACCGTTATCGGTCGGCACCGCCAGGCTCGGCAACAACGACAGCTCGGTGCGCTCATGCAAGGTGCCGCGCAGCAGGATCTCGATCAACTCGTTGTCTTCACGGTATTGGCTGACGCTGGAACCGGTCAGGGAGCTTTGCAGGAACTTCGACAGGTTCGCCGTGCTCACGCCCAAGGCCCGCGCGCGGTCCTGATCGATGTTCAGGTACACCACCTTGCTCGGTTCTTCCCAATCCAGGTGGACGTTGACCACGTGCGGGTTCTCGCGAACCTTGGCCGCGACCTTGCGCGCCAGCGCCCGGACCTCCTCGATGTGCTCACCCGTCACGCGAAACTGCACCGGGTAGCCAACCGGCGGACCGTTTTCCAGACGCGTGACCCGCGAGCGCAGCGCCGGGAATTGCTCGTTGAGGGTGGCGATCAACCAGGTGCGCAGGGCTTCGCGCTCCTCGATGGTTTTCGCCAGGACGACAAACTGGGCGAAGCTCGCCGCCGGCAGTTGCTGATCCAGTGGCAGGTAGAAGCGCGGCGAACCGGTACCGACGTAAGCCACGTAATTGTCGATCCCGGCCTTGTCCTTGAGCAGCGCTTCGAGGCGCTTGACCTCGTCGGCGGTGTTGCTCAGCGAAGCGCCTTCGGCCAGTTTCAGGTCGACCATCAACTCCAGGCGACCCGATGCCGGGAAGAACTGCTGCGGGACAAACTTGAACAGCACGATAGAGGCGATGAACAACACCACGGTTGCCGCGATCACGGTTTTGCGCCAGCGCACGCACCACTCCACCAGGCGCCGGACGCGCTGGTAAAACGGCGTGCCATACGGATCGGGCTGGCCGGCACCGTGCTTGGCGGCGTGAATTTTCGCCAGGTCCGGCAGGAGTTTTTCCCCGAGATACGGTACGAAAACAACCGCGGCCACCCACGATGCCAGCAGCGCGATGGTGACCACTTCGAAGATCGAACGGGTGTATTCGCCGGTGCCCGATTGCGCCGTGGCAATCGGCAGGAAGCCGGCCGCGGTGATCAGCGTACCGGTGAGCATCGGGAACGCGGTGCTGGTCCAGGCATAACTCGCGGCTTTGACCCGGTCGAAACCCTGCTCCATTTTGATCGCCATCATTTCCACGGCGATGATCGCGTCGTCCACCAGCAAGCCCAGCGCCAGAACCAAAGCGCCGAGTGAAATCTTGTGCAGGCCGATGCCCAGGTAATACATGCTGGCAAACGTCATCGCCAGCACCAGCGGGATCGCCAGCGCCACCACCATGCCGGTGCGCACGCCGAGGGAGAAGAAGCTCACCAGCAACACGATGGCCAGCGCCTCGACCAGCACTTGCACGAACTCGCCAACGCCTGTTTTCACCGCAGCCGGCTGGTCGGAGACTTTGCGCAGCTCCATACCGGCCGGGAGGTTTTTCTGGATGCGGGCGAATTCGACTTCCAGCGCCTTGCCCAGCACCAGAATGTCACCGCCGTCCTTCATCGCCACCGCCAGGCCGATGGCGTCCTGCGCCATGAAGCGCATGCGCGGCGCCGGTGGGTCATTGAAACCACGGCGCACATCGGCCACATCGGAGATGCGGAAAGTGCGATCACCGACACGAATCGGGAAGTTCTTGATCTCGTCGACCGTCTGAAAATTCCCCGTCACCCGTAGCTGCAATCGCTCGCTGCTGGTTTCGAAGAAGCCTGCCGTGGACACCGCGTTCTGTTCTTCAAGGGCTTGCTGGACAGCCGCCAGCGGCAAGCCGAGGGTGGCGAGCTTGACGTTGGAGAGTTCGATCCAGATTTTCTCGTCCTGCAACCCCAGCAGCTCGACCTTGCCCACATCCTTGACCCGTTGCAGCTGGATCTGGATGCGGTCGGCGTAATCCTTGAGCACGGCGTAGTCGAAACCAGAGCCGGTCAGGGCATAGATGTTGCCGAAGGTGGTGCCGAATTCATCGTTGAAGAACGGCCCCTGGATCCCCGGCGGCAGGGTATGGCGGATGTCGCTGATCTTCTTGCGCACCTGATACCAGAGCTCCGGGATCTCTGCCGAGTGCATGGAATCACGCGCAATGAAGGTGACCTGGGATTCCCCGGGCCGCGAGAACGACATAATGCGTTCGTACTCGCCGGTTTCCATCAGCTTTTTTTCGATGCGTTCGGTGACCTGGCGCGAGACTTCCTCGGCGGTCGCACCCGGCCAGTTGGTGCGAATCACCATGGCCTTGAAGGTGAACGGCGGGTCTTCGCTCTGGCCGAGCTTGGTGTAGGAAATTGCGCCGACGATGGCCAGTAACAGCATCAGGAACAGGACGATCTGGCGATTACGCAGCGCCCATTCGGAAACGTTGAAGCGCATCGGGGCTTACTCCTTGTCCGCCAGATTGACCACGCGATTGGAGCGATCCACCGGGCGCACCTGCTGCCCTTCGAGTAGCACATGAACGCCGGCGGCCACTACCCAGTCGCTGGCGTTGAGTCCCTCAAGCACCGGTACGGTTTTCTCGCCGAAAGCACCGACGCGTACCGGGGTCTTTTTCAAGGTGTTGTTGGCGCTGACGACCCAGACATAGGTCACGCCGTTTTCCGCCGTTAGCGCTGAGAGCGGAACGGACAGAGGCACCATGTCGGCGGCCTGCACGAACACCCGGGCACTCTGGCCCAGTTCGACAGGCACTGTGCCGGCGTTGAAGGCGATACGCGCCGCGAAGGTACGCGACTTGGGGTCGGCTGACGGCGACAGTTCACGGATGCGCCCTTCGAAACGCTGGTTGGGCTGGGTCCAGAGCTCCACCGCCACCGGCCCACCGACCTTGAAACGACCGAAATTCTGCTCCGGCAGACTGATCAACACTTCACGCTCGCCATCGGTCGCCAGGGTGAACACCGTTTGCCCGGCGGCCACGACCTGACCGACCTCCACCAGACGCTTGGCCACGACGCCGTCCTGCGGCGCACGCAACACGGCATAGCTGGCCTGGTTATTGGAGACGTTGAATTCGGCTTTGATTTGCTTGAGGCGCGCTTCACCGGAACGGTAAAGGTTTTCGTGATTGTCGTACTGCGAACGGCTGACCAGCTGACGTTCCATGAGGGTTTTATAGCGATCACGCTCGGCACGCACCATGCTCAAATTGGCTTCAGCGGCGGCGACCTGGGCGCGAGTGGCCTCCAGTTGCAGGCGCACGTCCTGGGGATCGAGCTCCGCCAAGGGTTGATCGGCCTTGACCCGCTGCCCCTCATCCACCAGTCGTCGGCTGACTTTACCGCCGATGCGGAACGCCAGGTCCGGCTCATAACGTGCACGAACTTCACCGGGATAGCTTTCCATGGACTGCGCCGAAGGCTCTGGCTGAACCACCATGGCCGGGCGCACGCTGGCTTGCGGCACCTCTTCGTGACCACACGCAGACAATAAAAAAGCCAGGGTGACTGGCAACGCGAGGGGCAAGGCATAGCGGAACATGGTGAAGGACCTTTCGCTAATGGTGCTTTGAATAATTATACTGAGCAGTATGTTATTAATACCAAACTCACCAGTCCAGTAATAAAAACGAATATGCCAAACTATCCTTCAGCACCTAATGGCCCAGGCAGACCCAAGGATCTGGTCAAGCGCCAGGCGATCCTCGATGCGGCGAAAACGCTGTTTCTGAGTAAGGGTTATGCCAATACCAGCATGGATGCCGTCGCGGCCGAGGCCGGTGTGTCGAAGTTGACGGTCTACAGCCACTTCAACGACAAGGAGACGCTGTTCTCCGCCGCCGTGATGGCCAAGTGCGAGGAGCAGTTGCCGCCGCTGTTCTTCGAATTGCCGGAAGGCGTGGCGGTGGAAACCGTGCTGCTGAACATCGCGCGCGGTTTTCATCACCTGATCAACAGTGATGAATCAGTGAACTTGCACCGCTTGATGATGACCCTGGGCAGCCAGGACCCTAAGCTGTCACAGATATTCTTCGAAGCCGGGCCGGAGCGCATGCTGCATGGCATGGAACGCCTGCTGAGCAAGATCGATGAAAGCCGCGTGCTGCACATCGACAAGCCGCACAACGCGGCCGAGCACTTCTTTTGCCTGCTCAAGGGCGCAGGGAATTTTCGCTTGCTGTATGGCTGCGGCGAGCCGCCGGTGGGCGAGGCGGCGGAGAGCCATGTGCGGGAAGTGGTGGGGTTGTTCATGCGGGCTTATCGGCCGGAATGAGGCAGATGAGTTTGTGGCGATTGGGCGGGCGTATTCGCGAGCAAGCCCGCTCCCACAGGTGACCCGGTTCCGTCAGGCAGAACGCGGTCAAATGTGGGAGCGGGCTTGCTCGCGAAGCAGGCGACCCGGTCTTAAGGCTTGAGCGCCTTCTTCGGATAAATGTCATACCGACTGGACTTGCCATCCAGCGCATGACTCGGCTTCGGCCCTTCGATGCAAGGCGCCTTGCGCGGACGCTTGACCACCACCCGGTGGCTGGCCAGGGCCAAGGCGGCTTCGAGCAGTGCCGGCGCATCCGGGTCATCGCCCACCAGCGGCCGGAACAGGCGCATCTCTTTCTTCACCAGCGCGGTTTTCTCGCGATGCGGGAACATCGGGTCAAGGTAGATCACCTGCGGCGGCTCGCCCTCCCAATTGCGCATGACCTCGATCGAGTTGCCCTTGAGCAAGCGCATGCGCGCCACGATCGGCGCCACGTCGAAATCTTCCGCGCCACGGGCCAGGCCATCCTCCAGCAAGGCGCCGATCAGCGGTTGACGCTCGATCAGGCTCATCTCGCAACCGAGACTGGCCAGCACGAACGCATCCTTGCCCAGCCCTGCCGTGGCATCCAGTACTCGCGGGCGCACGCCTTGGGCGACGCCAACAGCCTTGGCGATCATCTGCCCGCTGCCACCGCCGTACAACCGGCGATGGGCCGCACCGCCCTCGACGAAGTCTACCCGCACCGGCCCCGGTGCATCCGGCCCCATCTGCTGTAACTGCAAGCCCTGGTCGCCCACCTGCAGGGCAAACTCGCCGTCCGCCACTTGCATCGGCAAGCCCAGGCGCTCGGCCCATTGCTCGGCTTGTGGTTCGAAAGCCGCGTCCAGGGCCTGGACATGGATACGGCAGGCCGCAGGTTGATCAATCATCGGAAAACACGCTCAAAAAATTAATGATCGGCAAA
Source organism: Pseudomonas sp. A-R-19 (assembly GCF_019956575.1). NCBI lineage: Bacteria > Pseudomonadati > Pseudomonadota > Gammaproteobacteria > Pseudomonadales > Pseudomonadaceae > Pseudomonas > Pseudomonas sp. A-R-19. The sequence goes on along the minus strand of NZ_JAHBDR010000093.1, from coordinate 170,748 downwards.
AACTGCCGATAACAAAACTATCGAGCATTTTGCCAGAGCTGAGCGTCGACCGAGAGAAATGTCAGACATTCAACCCACAATCACAGGTTTTATCTCGCCCTACGGCGACTACAACCTGCGAAATACCCAGGCACTGAGCGGCGTCAGCCACATCTGGCAGGATTTCTTTGCCCGAGCGCTGGCCGAACAGTCGGGTGAAGTGCTACCTGAATCTCTGAATTTTCCACCGGTCGACCTCGAAAGCCCGGTTGAACCCACTGTCGGCAGCGACCTGCTGGCCCACATCGTGTCCCAGCGCGAATGCGACGTGAAGGACAACGAAGTCCGCCCACCCGAGCCGCTGTTCCTGCCGATTGCCGAATTCGAAATGGACCTGGCCGACAAGCCATTCCCACCGTTCCCGGCGGACGAAATCGTCGCCCAGCAAAAGCAGCAGGACTTCGAAAGCGGCTGGGTTCGCCCGATCGTATTGAACGCCGGTCAGCCGGTGCCAGAAGCTGGCCCTGCCCCGCAACCGCGTTCGCTGCACCTGCCCATCGCCGAGTTCGAACTCGACCTGCTCGACAAGCCGTTCCCGCCGTTCTCGCCGCAAGAGCTGGTGGCGCAGCAGAAACAGCTCGATTTCGATAACGGCTGGGCACGCCCGATCATCCTGCAAAACCTGCGTATCGCCGCCTGATCCTCAGCCTTTGAAGAACTGATTGGCCTTCTGGTACGGCATCGAACGGGAAGTGAAACCAAACGTGCCCGATGTCTGGATTTCCTCGGCGGCGCGGAAGAATTCACCATAGGCCGCCAATGCCAGCGCCGAACCGACGCTGATACGTTTGACCCCCATTTCCCCCAACTGCGCGACCGTCAGCTTCAAGCCGCCCGACATCAACACATTCACCGGTTTTGGCGCCACGGCGCGCACCACCGCCAGCACATCCTCGGCGCTACGCAGACCCGGTGCATAGAGCACATCGGCACCGGCTTCGGCGAATGCCTGCAAACGGCGGATGGTGTCGTCCAGATCGGGATTGCCGTGCAGGAAGTTTTCCGCACGGGCAGTCAACGTAAAGTCGAACGGCAAACTGCGAGCGGCAGCCACAGCGGCTTCAATGCGCGCCACAGCGTGCTCGAAACAATAGATAGGGCCTTCTTCGCGGCCGGTGGCATCTTCAATCGAACCACCGACGGCCCCGGCCTCGGCTGCGCGCAAGATGCTTTTGGCGCAATCAGCCGGGTTGTCGGCAAAGCCGTTTTCCAGGTCGACTGCAACCGGCAAGTCGGTGGCGGCGACAATCGCCTTGACGTTCAACAGGGTGTCGTCGAGGGTCAATCCGCCATCGGCGCGGCCCAGGGAAAAGGCATAACCGGCACTGGTGGTCGCCAGCGCCTCGAAGCCAAGGCTGGCGAGCATTTTCGCCGAGCCGGCATCCCACGGATTGGGAATCACAAAAGCCCCCGGGCGTTCGTGAAGGGCTTTGAACGCCTGGGCTCGAAGGGTTTGCGCATCCATTTGGCAGGCTCCTGAAGAGGGGAAAGAATCCGCCTCAGAGCAGGCCAAGTTGCTCGGCGACGGGTTCTCTGTATAGCTCAGGCAGCGCCGGCAAGCCAGGCAAACGCAGCATCAGCCGGGCGTGAAAGCGCTGCGCCAGTTTTGCCGCCAGCAGGTTGTCGGCCGTGTGCAGGAAGATGTACGGCGTGCGGCCTTCTTCGATCCACAGGGCGATTTTTTCGACCCAGGGTTCCAGGAACCTGTCGTTGGCCTCAAGCGTCGGATGGCCGATAAAACGCACCTGCGGAAAAGACGTAAAGGCCGTTGGACGCGGTGGCACACGGGGTTTCTTTGCTTGGGCGTGGAGCACCGAGGGCTCGGTCGAGGTGCAACTGAACAACGCCCGGGAATCGAGACAGATGCGTTCGACTCCGCGATCGAGCAGCAAACGATTGAGCATTCGCTCGCTGTCACCCTTGGCGAAAAACTCGTCATGCCGCACTTCCACGGCCAGCGGCCGCTGCAGGGCATCGATGAATCCGGCCAGTTCGGGCAAGCGTTGCGGCGTGAAGCTTTTCGACAGCTGCAACCACAACGGCGACACTCGCTCGCCGAGCGGGCTGAGCAATTGCAGGAAGGTTTCGGCGGCGGTCAGTTGCTCGCGCAGATCGCCACCGTGGCTGATCTCACCGGGAAACTTGGCAGTGAAGCGAAAGTGTTCGGGCATGGTCTCGGCCCAACGCTGCACAGTGCTGGCAGCCGGGCTCGCGTAGAAGGTCGTGTTGCCTTCCACGGCATTGAAAACCTGGGAATAGAGAGCAAGAAAATCGGCAGTCCTGGCGTCCGGCGGATACAGGTAATCACGCCAGGCGTTTTCGCTCCACGAAGGACAACCAAGGTAATACGGCAGCAACATCAGATGTACAGGTCGAGACCCAGCACATCCGCTTCCCAGTCGACGAAACCGGCGGTGCTCAGGTAGCTGGCCAGGGCCATCGCCACACTTTTGCTCATGGCACGGTGGTAAAGCATGTCTTGTTGGCGGGCGGGAAGGTTGCTCAGTTTTTGCGCAGAGGCTTTGGCGGCGCGGGCAGCCAGCTGCTCTTCAGTCGGGAATTCCAGCTCGCCTTCGATATCAATGGCGTCGTCTTCCACCACTCGGCCTTTGCTTGGCTTGCGCTTGATGGAGTAGGACTGAGAGGAAACGCCGTCTATACGCATAGGTGCATGCTCGGAATCAGTGATGGCAGTTTAGTGGCGCAATACCCACTTCGCAAACCGCCGAGTGATAACTAGAACACATAAAAGGCAAAAGGTTTAAAAGCTGGGGTTAGAAACTGATGATTGGCAGAATTAGAGCAGAACACTATCCCACAGGTACTGCGTGAATCAACGCGCTTTAGGCGTCGCCACTTTATCGCGCAGATAAACCGGCTGCGCCTCGTCGGCCACGATCGCCTCGCCGCGTTCCCAGGCAAATCGCGCCAGGGTCAGCAGGTCTTCTGCGTGGGGCAACATGCCCGCGTCCTGCCCGCTCAGGCTGACGGCGATGCGCTCGCCATAACCCCACCCGGTGCCCGCGCCAAACCATTCACCACTGGCATCGGCCGGCAATGCAGCCGACTCCGGCGGCAATACCGCTTCCGCACCCACCAGACGCATCTCCCCAGCCGTTTCGCGGTAGCACCCCCAATACACTTCGTCCATCCGCGCGTCGATGGCCGCGGCGACCTGAGTGGCACCGTGTTCGCGCAGCGCACGTTGCGCCAGCACGGCCAGGTTCGATACCGGCAGCACCGGGCGCTCCAGGGCAAACGCCAGGCCTTGCACCACGCCGATGGCAATGCGCACGCCGGTGAAGGCCCCCGGGCCACGGCCGAACGCAATGGCATCGACCGCTTGCAGTGTGGTGCCAGCATCGGCCAGCAGTTGCTTGATCATCGGCAACAGCTTCTGCGCGTGCAGGCGCGGGATCACCTCGTAATGACTCGTGACCTTGCCGTCATGCAGCAAGGCAACGGAGCAAGCTTCAGTCGCGGTGTCCAGGGCCAGCAAGGTGCTCATTGATGTTTCCGTAAAAGAGGTCAGAAAAAGTGCGTCAGTATAAACAACAACGGCCCGCAAGCGGGCCGTGGATGATGCAGCGAATCAGGTTTTTCAGCTCAGGGCTGCAAGCACCTTGGCGGTGATCGCTTCAACCGAACCGACGCCTTCGATATGGCTGTACTTCGGCTTGCCGTTGGCAGCCGACAGCTTCTGGTAGAAATCCACCAGCGGCTTGGTCTGGGAATGGTAGACCGACAGGCGATGACGCACGGTTTCTTCGGTGTCGTCCTTGCGCTGTACCAGATCTTCACCGGTGACATCGTCTACGCCAGCAACTTTCGGCGGGTTGTAGACGATGTGGTACACGCGGCCGCTGGCCTCGTGAACACGGCGACCGGCGATACGCTGGACGATTTCTTCGTCTTCGACGGCGATTTCAACCACTGCATCGAGCTCGACGCCGGCAGTCACCAGGGCTTCAGCCTGGGGAATGGTGCGCGGGAAGCCGTCGAACAGGAAACCGTTGGCGCAGTCGGACTGGGCGATACGGTCCTTGACCAGTGCGATGATCAGGTCATCGGACACCAGGCCGCCGGCATCCATGATGCTCTTGGCCTTGATGCCCAGCTCGGTGCCGGCCTTGACCGCTGCACGCAGCATGTCACCGGTGGAGATTTGCGGAATGCCGAATTTTTCGGTGATGAACTTAGCCTGAGTACCTTTACCGGCCCCGGGAGCTCCCAGCAGAATGACGCGCATCGATGTGCTCCTCAATTTTTTATATAGATAACGTCAGATTCGCCTCGTGGGGCCAATCTCAAAAATAGGGTCGTGACCGCCCAAACGGCCAAAGGCTGATCAAGATACACAGCAGGCTGCGCCCACACAAGACGCCGAAAGTCGGAGAAACCGCTGCCTCTTGCGACCTTTGCGCACAGTTTCCCAAGTCGCAACCCCATCATTAACTGTCGCCTGGCTGCACTTTTATGCTCGCCATCGGCTGGCATCCGGCCGTAGAGCCGGACGCCCAATGCCACGGTAAAAACCTTAGCCGGTGTTACGCAAACCGGCGGCAATCCCCGCCACAGACACCAGCAAGGCCTGTTCTACCGGGCTGCCCTGCGCCACGTCCTGTACTCTTGAACGGGCCAGCAACTCGGCCTGCAATAGATGAAGAGGGTCGAGGTAAGTGTTGCGCAAGCGGATGAACTCAAGGGTCGCTGGGCTATGTGCCAGCAGCTGCGACTGCCCGGTCAGGCCGAGAACGATGGTGCACGCCTGCGACAATAGGTCGCGTAAGTGCGCACCCAATGGCAGCAGATTCGGCTCTACCAGACGCTCATCGTAGGACCGCGCAATGTCGGCATCGGCCTTGGCCAGGACCATTTCCAGCATGTCGATGCGGGTGCGGAAGAATGGCCACTGCTCACGCATCTGCCCCAGCAGCTCCCCTTCGCCACGCTCCAGCGCCTTGCTCAAGGCCGCCTCCCAACCCAGCCAGGCGGGCAACATCAGGCGCGTTTGGGTCCAGCCGAAGATCCACGGAATCGCCCGCAGGCTTTCGATTCCTCCGGCCCGACGCTTGGCCGGACGACTGCCCAGCGGCAAGCGCCCGAGCTCCTGCTCCGGCGTCGACTGACGGAAATACTCCACGAATTGGGGGTTCTCCCGCACCACGGCGCGGTAGGCGCTGACACCGTCCGCGGCCAGTTCGTCCATCAAATGGCGCCACTCAGGCGTGGGTGGTGGTGGCGGCAGCAAGGTCGCCTCAAGCACGGCGGCCAGGTACAGGTTGAGGTTTTGCTCGGCAATGTCCGGCAGGCCGAATTTGAAGCGAATCATTTCGCCCTGTTCGGTGGTACGGAAACGCCCCGCCACCGAACCCGGTGGCTGCGACAGGATCGCCGCGTGGGCCGGACCGCCGCCACGTCCCACGGTGCCACCGCGACCGTGGAACAACAGCAGCTCCACTTGTTGTTCACGGCAGATGTCCACCAGTCGCTCCTGCGCCCGGTACTGCGCCCAGGCCGCCGCAGTGGTGCCGGCGTCCTTGGCCGAGTCGGAGTAGCCGATCATCACTTCCTGCGGCCCTTGCAGGCGCGCGCGATAACCCGGCAACAGCAACAGTTTCTCGATCACCGGACCCGCGTTGTCGAGGTCGGCCAGGGTTTCGAACAGCGGCACCACGCGCATCGGTCGCAATACACCGGACTCTTTGAGCAGCAATTGCACGGCGAGTACATCGGAAGCCGCGCCGGCCATGGAAATCACGTAGGAACCGAGGGATGCCCCCGGTGCAGCGGCGATTTCCCGACAGGTCGCCAGCACTTCGGCGGTGTCGGCGGATGGCTTGAAGTACGCCGGCAACAAGGGACGACGATTGCTCAATTCACGCATCAGGAAGGCGATGCGCTCTTCTTCACTCCAGTCCTCGTAGCGACCGAGGCCAAGGTAGTCGGTGATTTCGGTCATCGCCGCGGTGTGCCGCGACGAATCCTGGCGCACATCCAGACGCACCAGGAACAGGCCGAAGGTCACCGCACGGCGCAGGCAATCGAGCAACGGCCCGTCGGCAATCACACCCATGCCGCACTCGTGCAACGAGTGGTAGCAAAGCTCCAGCGGATCGAGCAGTTCGCGATTGTTTTGCAGTACATCGCTCGGTGCCGGGATCGACGTCGACAAGGCGGCGTGTGCCCAGTTGCGTGTCGCCCGCAGGCGTTCGCGCAGCTGTTTGAGCACGGCCCGGTAAGGCTCGGCACTGTCGCCAGCCTTGGCCTTCAGTTCATCGCTGGCTTGCTGCATCGACAGCTCAGCCGCCAGGTGATCGACATCGCGCAGGTACAAATCAGCCGCCATCCAGCGCGCCAACAGCAGCACTTCACGGGTAACCGCCGCCGTCACGTTCGGGTTGCCGTCGCGGTCACCGCCCATCCACGAGGCAAAGCGAATCGGCGCCGCCTCCAGTGGCAGGCGCAGGCCGGTGGCGTCGTGCAGGGCCTGGTCGGCCTTGCGCAGGTAATTGGGAATGGCCTGCCACAGCGAATGCTCGATCACCGCGAAACCCCACTTGGCTTCATCCACCGGTGTCGGACGCGTGCGGCGGATTTCTTCGGTGTGCCAGGCCTCAGCGATCAGGCGCTGCAAGGTGGTCTTGATCTGCTCGCGCTCGGCGCTGGTCAGGTCGCGGTGATCCAGGGCCGCCAGTTGCGCGGCGATGGCGTCGTACTTCTGGATCAGTGTGCGGCGTGCCACTTCGGTCGGGTGCGCGGTCAATACCAACTCGATCTCCAGCCGGCCCAGTTGCCGGGCCAGCGCCTCGGCGCCATGCCCCTCGGCGCGCAGGCGCGCGAGCAACTCCGGCAGCACCCTGGCCTCGAACGGCGCCTCCTGGGATTCCTCGCGACGGTGAATCAACTGGTATTGCTCGGCGATGTTGGCCAGGTTGAGAAACTGGTTGAACGCCCGCGCCACCGGCAGCAATTCGTCTTCGGACAACTGATTGAGGCTGGCGCTGAGTTCGGCGTCCATGGAACCGCGCCGGTCAGCCTTGGCGCCCTTGCGGATCTGCTCGATCTTGTCGAGGAAATCGTCGCCATATTGTTCACGAATGGTATTGCCCAACAGCTCACCCAGCAGGTGAACGTCCTCGCGCAAGCGTGCATCAATATCAGTCATCAGCAGGTCTCCAGCAAAAAATCCGGGCGGCTACGAATCTAGAGAGTGCCGCCCCAGACCGGTTCTTACAAGCAAGACGACGAAGGGCCTGTAAACCTTGCCTGTAGAAGCTAGTCTGAAGAGAAGCCGCACAATGGCTGTCGTCACACTCACCCTGCCTGCCACGAGCGGGAGCGCAATGAGGTCAATATGAAAATCCGCGAGCTTGCCCACCACTGGGAAGAAAACGCCAAGGGTCGCCTGACCGATACCGGCTACTCGATTCATTTGGATATGGAGTCCGCCGCACGGCTGGCCGCGATCGTCGAGATGTACCCCAAACGACATCCCGAAGAACTGCTCGGCGATCTGATCGGCGCCGCGCTGGAAGAGCTGGAAAGAAGCTTCCCGTACGTCAAGGGCTCGACCGTGGTTGCCACTGACGAAGAAGGTGATCCGCTGTACGAAGACATCGGGCCGACCCCGCGTTTCCTGGCGCTGTCCCGTCGGCATCTGCACGATTTGTCGATGCCTGAGGACAAACAGAAACACTGAATTTGCATTGAACCCTGTGGGAGCGGGCTTGCTCCGGGCGGCGATCCGACGAAAGCGGTCTGGCATTCGACATCTACGTTGACTGATACACCGCTTTCGCGAGCAAGCCCGCTCCCACATTGGCCCGTATTTCAGCTTGAAAAATTGCGTTTCTCCGGGCCTGCAAGAGGTCCGGCATAGTGCTTTGCGTGACGCAAAACCCCGCCTTAGAGGCCTGCCCATTCGAACCCGTTTTTTTCGATAGCCGGCTAATTTCTCTGAACTTTCAAAAAAAGCCTCGGGTCAACCCAAGTAACCACGCCTGGGACGAGCGTTTCAAAATGCCCCGCAATTGATGGCTTCAGCGCCCAGCCCAGGATGGATTCAACGCTTTCAGGAGTTAGCCCAATGGAGTTGAAGACCATGAAAACCCGAACCGGCACATCCTCGTTCACTCATGCGCGCGGCCTCCAACTGGCGGCGCTGGCCCTCGGTACCAGCCTGATCCTGTCCGGTTGTGCCGGCAACCCGCCAACCGAGCAATACGCGGTGACCCAATCGGCCGTCAACGACGCCGTGAGTGCCGGCGGCACCGAATTCGCCGCCGTGGAAATGAAGTCGGCCCAGGACAAGCTCAAGCAAGCCGAAATCGCCATGCACGACAAACAATATGACCAGGCCCGGACGCTCGCCGAACAGGCCGAGTGGGACGCTCGCGTGGCCGAGCGCAAGGCCCAGGCGATGAAGACCGAACAATCCGTGAAGGACGCGCAGAAAGGCGTTCAGGAATTGCGTCAGGAAAGCCAGCGCACCCTTCAGTAATCGGCGCGGCGCCACGCATTCCCACTCGACTAAAAGGACGAAATCATGAAACCCAATCAACTGATGATCCCTGCCCTGCTGGCTGTCACCGTAGCCCTGGCGGCCTGTTCCACACCACCCAACGCCAACCTCGAACAGGCCCGCACCAACTACACGGGGCTGCAGGCCGACCCGCAAGCGGCCAAGGTCGCCGCCCTGGAAACCAAGGAAGCCAGCGATTATCTGGACAAGGCCGATCAGGCCTATCGGGACAAGGAGGACGCGGCCAAGGTCGACCAGCTTGCCTATCTGACCAACCAGCGGGTTGAAGTGGCCAAGCAGACCATTGCCCTGCGCACCGCCGAAGCCAATCTGAAAAACACCTCGGCACAACGGGCCGAGGCCCGCCTGGAAGGCCGGGATCAGCAGATCAAACAACTCAAGGACAGTCTCAACGCCAGGCAGACCGATCGCGGGACACTGGTGACCTTTGGCGATGTGCTGTTCGCCACGGACAAGGCCGAGCTGAAATCCAACGGCCTGATGAACATCAACAAACTGGCGCAGTACCTCCAGGAAAACCCCGACCGCAAAGTGATTGTCGAAGGTTATACCGACAGCACCGGTACGGCGTCGCACAACCAGTCGCTGTCGGAACGTCGCGCGGACTCCGTGCGGGCTGCGCTGGTGAAGATGGGCGTCGATCCGGCGCGGATCGTGGCGCAGGGGTACGGCAAGGAGTATCCGGTGGCGGATAACGCCAGCACCTCGGGCCGGGCGATGAATCGTCGGGTGGAGGTGACCATTTCCAATGACAATCAACCGGTAGTGCCGCGTTCGGCGATTAGCGCCAACACGCAATAATCGGCCGCATCACTCCCCCTGTGGGAGCGGGCTTGCTCGCGAATGCGGTGGAACATTCAGCATCAATGTTGACTGACACTCCGCTTTCGCGAGCAAGCCCGCTCCCACATTGGATTTGTGTTGTTGGTCAGGACCGGTTTATTGCTCCAGCTTCTGCGGCGTTTCCTGCCCCATGCAGCGCACGGCTTTCTTCTTGCTGTCGACCAGCACACCGGTCAGGCCCTTCTGTTCCATGTCGAACAGCACCAGCACGCCATCGATGCACTGCGCCACTTGCGCGGCCGGTTCCAGAGAGACTTTGTAGTCTTCGCCCGGAACGGTCTTGAGCATGGTGAATTCGTTGAGCAGCAACGCATCTTCAGGCTTGGCGAAGTGCAGGTAGCCGTACCACCACAGGGCCCCCACGGTGCCGAGGATGCTGCAGATACCGGTGATGATCAGCGGGATGGCGTTACGTTCTTCACTCATTGCGGACTCTCTGGTGGTTCATCTTCAGAATTCGGCGGTGCCGGGTAATTGGGGATTTCACCCAGGCGGCGCAGGCCGTTGAAATGCTGCGGGTCATCGAGGTAACGCAGCATGACTGTGCGCCAGACCGGGTCGGCGAACGTCTGCACATGACCGCCACGGGTCAGTTGCAGCACCCGCGGCGGCGGCGCAGCTTGATACAGTCGGATGCCGTTGGAAAGAGGCACGATCGGATCGTCGATGCTGTGGTAGAGCAGTTTCGGCACGTCTTTAAGCTGCGCCATGGCGTTGATCGCGCTGTCGCCATCCGGCACCAGCCATGACAACGGCACCTGGAACGTCCAAAACACCCATGAATGGCTCAACGCAAATTGACCGACGCTGCGGTAACTGGCGGGTACGCCATCGAGGACGATGGCCTTGAGTTGCTTCTGCCGTTGCGGGTGCTGGACCAGGTAATGCACGGCCATCGAGCCACCGAGGCTCTGGCCGAGCAGGATCAGCGGCTTGCCTTGAACCTCTGGCGCCTTGTCCAGCCAGGCGAACGCCGCATCGATGTCCTGATAGATTGCCGGCAGGCTTGGTTCGCCTTCGGACAGGCCATAACCGCGATAATCAACAAGCAACACCTGGTAACCATTTTCCGGCAGCCAAAAGCTGCCGCCGAGGTGCATGGGCAGGTTTCCACCATTGCCGTGCAGGTGCAGCACTGTGCCTTTGACCTCCACTCCCTGCTTCGCCGGCAGCCACCATGCGTTCAGTTTGAGGCCATCGGCGGTGTTCAGGGTGACGGTGCGGTATTCGAGCCCGGCCTTTTCCGGGGTGAACAACTGGCCGGGTTCGGGGTAGAACAGCAGTGAGCTGCAACCGTTCAAGACCAGGAGAAGGCAGACGATGCCGAGGATTCTCATCCGTTGAAACCTCGCAGTGAAGATTGGAATACATACCCCTGTGGGAGCGGGCTTGCTCGCGAATGCGGTTTAACATTCAACATCTCAGTTGGCTGACACACCGCTTTCGCGAGCAAGCCCGCTCCCACATTTGGATTTCACCAGCCCTTACAGGATGTTGGAGTAATCCGCCTCGATCCGGTCCAGGCTCAGGTGGTTGAGGAAGTTGGAGAAGCACATCCACGCCGACAGCGCGTTCATGTCGCGGAACTGTTCCGGCAGGTACTTGGGCGGCACCACCAGGCCTTCGTCCACCAACTGGCGCAAGGTGCGCATGTCTTCCAGGGTGGTCTTGCCGCAGAACAACAGCGGTATCTGCTCCAGCTTGCCTTTACGCACGGCCAGTTGAATGTAGTTGTAAATCATGATGAAGCCCTTGAGGTAGGACAAGTCTTTGGTAAATGGCAGACCTGTCGGCACCGAGCCGCGGAACACGCGACTGGCGTTGCTGTAGCTCTCGGGCATCTCGAAACCCTGCTCGCGGAAGAACTCGAACACCTGCAGGAAGTCCGCGCCCTCCTCCACCATGTGAATGGCGCGAGTGCGGTTGGTGAGCTTGCGCAGGCGGCTCGGGTAGGAGGCGAAGGTGATGATTTCCATCAGGATCGCCAGGCCTTCCTGGGTCACCGTCGACGAGGGCGGCCCTTTGGCCAGGAAGGTGCAGATCGGCTGGTTCAGGCCGTTGAGGGTGGTGCCGACGTGTACCAGCCCTTCATGGACTTCCAGGGCGCGCACATCGCGGTTGTTGAACATCGCGTCGGAGCGGATCTTGATGTAGTCGGCGCCGGCCGCCGCGTCGGCGACGATGCCATCGGACTCGAACACCCGAATGGTTTCCTCGGCTTCGCCAAACACCTTGTTCAAGCGATGCTGCAACATGTCGACCGCATCCTTGGCCGTCAGTGTCTTCGGTTCGTCCTTGAGGTCGCCACGGCCATCGATGTTGTTCAGGTATTCGGACAGCATCATGCCCAGGTCGGAAAGGGTCGGGTCGCCAGCGTGGAACGCATCGGAGGCGGCGCCGTACAGCTCCTGGGAAATCAGGCCGAAATCCTCGGTGCCACGGGCTTCGAGCATGCGGATCACCATGCGGTATTCCTTGCACATGCGCCGCATGATCTGGCCGACCGGGTTGAACTGGCCGAGCTGGCGGGTGATGTCGCGCTCGATGTTCTGGAACTCCAGCTTCACCTTGCTGGAATCGAACGCCAGCGGCCGGTTGAGGTAGTAGTCGCGGTCCACCGCCGGCATTTCCTTGCCCTTGGCCTTGAGGAAACCCTTGCGAATATTGTCGTCCCATTTGACCGCATCGAGTACGCGGATCGGCGTCTGCGCCAGCACGATGCGATCGGACAAAATGCGTATCGACTGTTGGTAATCGTCCACGCGAAACTCCTGTAGAAACCTGTTGATGCCGGTTATTTGGCCTTGGCCTGACGCTGATAGCGCACCGCTTCGACGAACACATCGGAATTGGCCGGGTCGTCGAGGTAGGCGGCGACTTGGTCCATGTTGCTGTCGATCATTACGCCATCGCCGTCGCCGGTCTGGAAGCTTTCACCGCTCAGGGCTTTCTGCTTGATGGCCTGGTTGATCTGATCGAGATCGAGGTTGTAGACCACCAACTCATGTTTGTCGGTCAGCTCAAAACCGCCCAGGGTGAAATGCCCACCGAACTGCGCCGGCACCTTCGCCGACAGATACCAGCGGTTGCCATGGCGTGACACCGTGAAGGGATAGGCCTCCCGCTCCCTGGGCCTGGCCCGGTAATAGCTGACGGCCTGATAGCGGTTGTCACCGATGTGCCTCAGTTCGAGGTTGAGCGCCTCGCCCCAGGCATTGGTGCTGGTCCATTTGCCGAGCAATCCTTTAGGCGCGGGTTCGCTTGTGGGCAGCGGCTCCTTGAAGGTTACCAGACAGCCACTGAGCAGCAGGAACGACAAGGCGATCACAACGACACGCCAGGCTTTCATTCAACACTCCCTATGAACACGCTTCGCCCTCAGATGCACAGCGCCTTCTGTGGCGAGGGGGCTTGCCCCCGTTCGGCTGCGAAGCAGTCGTAAAACCAGCGCATCCGGACTGACTGTCTCACCGAGGTCACTGGTTTTGGGGCGGCTTCGCCACCCAACGGGGGCAAGCCCCCTCGCCACAGGCCAGTTCCCACAGGTCATGCACCAACCGGGCTACACCGACGCCAGCACCAGGTGCATGTAGCGCTTGAGGATGCCGAGCATTTCCTCTTCGGCGGCCGGTTCGTCTACGTTGAGCAGCCCCTGATATTCCATCCGCCCGATAATCGCCGTCAACACCTTGGCATCCTGATGCGGCTCGCGCGAGCCCAGCACCTGGAACAGCTGGCAAGAGCCCTGCAGCAGGATTTGCTGATGCGAGCGCACCAGTTCGGCCAGGCGCGGGTTGAGCAAAGCCTCCTGGCGGAACGCCTGCTCGGCCATCAAATGCTCGCGGCGATTGACCAGTTGCCGGTGAACGTAATCGGTCATCAGCCGTGCAATATCGTCCGCCAGTGTCGAGCGCGCCTGCGGGCTGCCATCGCCGCTGGCGATCATGTCGCGCAACAGACCTTCGTTGTTCACCCACAACTTGCCCATGTACGCGGCACTGCGCTCCACGTATTGGGCAAAGGTATCGGTGAGCAGGTCATCGATATCCTTGAAATAGTAAGTGGTCGCCGACAAAGGCACTTGCGCCTCGGCGGCCACCGCGCGATGCCGTACCGCGCGCACGCCATCGCGCACGACAATGCGCATGGCGGCGTCGAGAATGTCCTGTCGACGCTGCTCACTGCCCTGTCGGCTGGCCTTGCGGCCCTGGTACTGAACACTTTCAGCGACCGCAGTGGCGATACCCGCTGCACCTTCTTGAGCTATTGCACGAATCACGACAGGTATTTCCTCTCAGATGAAAGTAACAAGTTGATACGTTTGTACCAGACAGGCAATAAAAAGCCGCCTCAAAGGCGGCTTTTTATTTGAAACACTTACGCTTGCGGCCGCATGTGCGGGAACAGGATCACGTCGCGGATCGACGGGGAGTTGGTCAGCAGCATCACCAGACGGTCGATGCCGATGCCTTCACCCGCCGTTGGCGGCATGCCGTACTCCAGCGCACGCACGAAGTCGGCGTCGTAGTGCATGGCTTCGTCGTCGCCAGCGTCCTTGTCGGCCACCTGGGCCATGAAGCGCTCGGCCTGGTCTTCCGCGTCGTTCAACTCGGAGTAGGCGTTGGCGATTTCACGACCACCGATGAACAGCTCGAAGCGGTCGGTGACGTTCGGGTTGTCGTCGTTGCGACGGGCCAGCGGCGACACTTCGAACGGGTACTGGGTAATGAAGTGCGGCTGCTCCAGCTTGTGCTCGACCAGCTCTTCGAAAATCATCACCTGCAGTTTGCCCAGGCCTTCGAAGCCCAGCACCTTGGCCCCGGCCTTCTTCGCGATGGCGCGGGCCTTGTCGATGTCGTTCAGGTCGTCAGCGGTCAGCTCGGGGTTGTACTTGAGGATCGAGTCGAACACCGACAGACGCACGAACGGCTCGCCGAAGTGGAACACCTTGTCGCCGTATGGCACGTCGGTGCTGCCCAGAACCAGCTGAGCCAGTTCGCGGAACAGCTCTTCGGTCAGGTCCATGTTGTCTTCGTAGTCGGCGTAGGCTTGGTAGAACTCCAACATGGTGAATTCAGGGTTGTGACGAGTCGAAACGCCCTCGTTACGGAAGTTGCGGTTGATCTCGAACACTTTCTCGAAGCCGCCGACAACAAGCCGCTTGAGGTACAACTCCGGCGCAATGCGCAAGAACATGCCCATGTCCAGGGCGTTGTGGTGAGTCTCGAACGGCTTGGCTGCCGCGCCGCCAGGAATGGTCTGCAGCATCGGCGTTTCCACTTCCAGGAAGTCACGCTGCATCAGGAAGCTGCGGATGTGCGCGATGACTTGCGAACGCACGCGGAAAGTCTGGCGCACGTCTTCGTTGACGATCAGGTCAACGTAGCGCTGGCGATAGCGCTGCTCGGTGTCGGTCAGGCCGTGGTGCTTGTCCGGCAGCGGGCGCAGGGATTTGGTCAGCAGGCGCACGTTGGTCATTTCAACGTACAGGTCGCCCTTGCCGGAACGGGCCAGGGTGCCTTCGGCGGCAATGATGTCGCCCATGTCCCAGGTTTTCACCGCGGCCAGGGTTTCTTCGGACAGGGTCTTGCGGTTGACGTAGACCTGAATGCGACCGGTCATGTCCTGGATCACCATGAACGAGCCACGGTTGAGCATGATGCGACCGGCAACCTTGACCGGGATTGCAGCTTCTGCGAGCTCTTCCTTGGTCTTGTCCGCGTACCGTTTCTGCAGTTGCTCGCAGTAGTTTTCGCGGCGGAAGTCATTCGGGAAGGCATTGCCCTTGGCGCGCTCGGCAGCAAGCTTTTCCTTGCGCAGGGCGATCAGGGAGTTTTCTTCCTGTTGCAGGGCTTGCGGGTCGAGTTCTTGGTCGCTCATGTCTTTAAATATTCCATCTGGTTCGTTGTCCCCGGCCTTCGGCCGGGGATCGCCGGCAAGCCGGCTCCTACAGGGGGGCGCGGTGTGTCAGTGTATTACAGCCCCGATTTCAGGCTCGCTTCCAGGTATTCGTCGATGTCGCCATCGAGCACCTTGTCACAGTCGCTGCGTTCGATGTTGGTGCGCAGATCCTTGATCCGCGAGGCATCGAGCACGTACGAACGGATCTGGTGACCCCAGCCGATATCGGACTTGGTGTCTTCCAGCGCCTGGGACGCCGCGTTGCGCTTCTGCATTTCCTGCTCGTACAACTTGGCCCGCAGCATTTTCATGGCGGTGTCCTTGTTGGCGTGCTGGGAACGTTCGTTCTGGCAGCTGACCACGGTGTTGGTCGGTACGTGGGTGATACGTACGGCCGAGTCGGTGGTGTTTACGTGCTGACCACCGGCACCGGAAGAACGATAGGTGTCGATCCGCAGGTCTGCCGGGTTGATCTCGATCTCCACCTTGTCATCGATCTCGGGGGAAACGAACACCGCGGAGAAAGAGGTGTGGCGACGGTTGCCGGAGTCGAACGGGCTCTTGCGCACCAGGCGGTGCACGCCGATCTCGGTGCGCAACCAGCCAAAGGCGTATTCGCCCTTGATGTGCACGGTCGCGCCCTTGATCCCGGCGACTTCACCGGCGGACAGTTCCATGATGGTCGCGTCGAAGCCGCGTTTGTCGGCCCAGCGCAGGTACATGCGCAGCAAGATGTTGGCCCAGTCCTGGGCTTCGGTGCCGCCGGAACCGGCCTGGATGTCCAGGTAGGCGTTGTTCGGGTCCATTTCGTGGCTGAACATGCGGCGGAATTCAAGCTTGGCGAGGTTTTCCTCGAGACGGGCCAGCTCGGCGACGACATCGCCCACTGCGCCTTCGTCGTTCTCTTCAACGGCCATGTCCAACAGGTCACGGCAATCGGCCAGACCGGTGTTCAGTTCGTCGAGGGTATCGACGATCTGCGCCAGCGCAGCGCGCTCGCGGCCCAGCTCCTGGGCGTATTCAGGTTTGTTCCAGACACTCGGATCTTCAAGCTCGCGATTGACTTCGGTCAGACGCTCATGCTTTTGATCGTAGTCAAAGATACCCCCGAATAGTTTCGGAGCGCTCGGACAGGTCCTTGATGGTGTTCAGGATCGGGTTGATTTCCATGACGGGCAGCACTCGTTGGCGAACTTTTGAAAGCCGGCGAGTATACCGTAATCAAGCGATCCCGGCAGCCCGCATGGCGGGTTTACCGGCGAATGGTTTCAGTCAGCGGCCACCTGCCAACTGCAAATCAAGCAGTCACCACCCACCTGTGGCGAGGGGGCTTGCCCCCGTTCGACTGCGAAGCAGTCGTAAAACCAGTCAATGCGGTATGTCTGGCAGACATAGGCGGCAGTTTCGGGGCCGCTTCGCGACCCAACGGGGCGGTGCGGCGATCCGACAAGCCCCCTCGCCACAGGTTCATCACCATCAAGTCGAGCGTTACCCAACCCCCACCTGATTGCGCCCATTTTTCTTCGCCGAATACAGCCCCTTGTCCGCCGCCAGGATCAGGTCGCGGCAATTGCTGCCCGCTTTCGGGGGGATGGTCGACAGACCGATGCAGTCGGATGTATCGGTTCCATACTCTCATCCTTTCAACGATTCCTAATCTGAAATTAAGCTTGTTAAAATATGATCCCGCCACATGCCATTCAACTTCAAATACTTCCTGGCGTACCCTTCACGCTCAAACCCTAGTGACTTCAACAATTTGACACTTCGTTGATTTGACGGTTCATAGTTTGCCATCACCCTATTCATATTTAACTCATCCAACACATAGCTAATTGTTTGTGACAGTGCCTCTCTCATTAACCCTTTTCCTTGGTACTCTCTATCGATGCTATAACCTAAATAGCAAGCTCGAAAAGGACCTTTTACTATTTGATCATAACTTATTATACCTACTACCTTTCCGCTATCGACAAGAGCGAACCGCAACTCGTTACCAGCGGCGCGTGATAATTGGTAGCGTGACAATTGTTCCTGCCAGAACGCTTGTGTATAAAATTCAGAAGGACGTTTCGGCATAGAAGCTTCTAGATGCTTCTGATTTCTAGAAAAATATTCCGCAACAGACTGTGAATTGGATTCTGAAAAATCTACGACTGCGACATGACCTACATTAAAGTTAAGCTCTCGCATACTATCTCCTTATTATTCAAGACTAGGGTGCCCTAGCCCTGCACTTCACCCAAGAGTTAAATCACTCTTGCCACTCCTTATTTGACATAGGAGCTGAAACTGCTAGCACCAGCTATCTGAACACATGCCATCAACTTGCAATGACGGGATTAGTTGTAACCCCCACGACACAATTGATCAATATTTTTCCGTGTAGGACCGGGACTATATGCAAGAGAGACGATTCTTAAACTGTAGAGATTGCTATCAACAAGCTACAAACAAAACGCTTACCCCAAACGTATTTCTATAGCTCCTGGACTCAGGACAATTTGTCGATTCATCGAACTTTCCTAAAATTCATATTGTGTACCGATTGCGTTTATTCGTGCCGCGCTTTTCACCTAAACGTAAAGCCGCATTGCTCAGGATTTTGCTTCTACGCGTAACCGGTCGAAGGCCATGACTTCCCGGCGGAAGAGATCAGCGAAATTCTTTGTCAAAGTGGAGCAAGCGGCTTGGTTCTGAATGAAGTGCAGTGTTCGAAAAAAATCCGGCAAAATGAAAATCGGGAGCAGTCCCGCAAAGCTAAAAATAGCGTTCAGGAACTTGAGTGCGAATTGCGTCGCAAAGACAAACCGCGTGGTTGGTGCGGCAGGAATAGCTCAACGACTATTGGGGGACCAACAAAGAGGACCAGTGACGTCTTTATGAACCGGAAGTTACTCGGGACATGCGCGTGAGGAGATCCGCAACGAAGTCGTCGTCCTGCACGACTTCGCTCTTGTACTTACCATCCCGCTGCGAGACAGTTGCGATTGAAGAACGTCATTGGGCGGCGAACGCAGGCGCAGACTCCGTAAAACATACGAATAGCTGACAGGTTTATTTTTACTCCATCAAAAATAAGCTTGTCAGCTATTTCTAATCAACCATCGGTGCGCACGCCCCTACTCAACCCCCACCTGATTACGCCCATTATTCTTCGCCGAATACAGCCCCTTGTCCGCCGCCGAGATCAGCTCCCGGCAATTGCTGCCGGCTGTCGGGGTGATGGTCGAGAGGCCGATGCTGATGGTCAGGCTCGACCCTCCGCTCGGCGAATTGTGCGGGATCTTCAGGGCTGCCACGGTCTGGCGCAGCTTTTCGGCCACCAGCCGCGCACCGCCCGGCGAGGTGTTGGGCAGCACCAGGGCGAATTCTTCGCCGCCGTAGCGGGCCGGCAGGTCCGAAGGTCGGGCACTGGCGTCCTTGATCGCCGAGGCGACCTTGCGCAGGGCTTCATCGCCTTCCAGGTGGCCAAAACTGTCGTTGTAGGCCTTGAAGTAGTCGACGTCGATCATCAGCAACGACAACTGGCTTTGCTCACGCAGCGAACGGCGCCACTCCAGTTCCATGTATTCGTCGAAGTGCCGACGGTTAGACAACCCCGTCAGGCCATCGGAGTTCATCAGGCGTTGCAGCACCAGGTTGGTGTCGAGCAGTTGCTGCTGGCTGACCCGCAACGCGCGGTAGGCCGCGTCCCGTTGCAGCAGGGTCATGTAGGAGCGCGAGTGATAGCGGATGCGCGCGACCAGTTCGATGTTGTCCGGCAGCTTGACCAGGTAATCGTTCGCCCCGGCCGCGAAGGCCGCGCTCTTGATCAGCGGATCTTCCTTGGTCGACAGGACGATGATCGGAATGTCCTTGGTCGCCGGGTGATTGCGGTATTCGCGCACCAGGCTCAGGCCGTCGAGGCCGGGCATGACCAGATCCTGCAGGATCACCGTTGGCTTGATGCGCACCGCATGGGCGATGGCCTGGTGCGGGTCGGCGCAGAAGTGGAAATCGATATTATCTTCATTCGCCAGGCCGCGGCGCACGGCTTCGCCGATCATGGCCTGATCGTCTACCAGCAATACCATGGCGGCGTTTTCGTCGGTCTTGAAGTCGTCGAGCTGTAATTCATTCATGTGCGGTCACCTGAGTACTGCCTGGGCCAGGAATGCGGGAAAAGCTGCTCATTTGGCGAAAATCTCCAGCAATCGTGGCGCTATCTTGTCCAGCGGGCGAATCTCCACGGCAGCGTCGATGGCCGCGGCCGCCTTTGGCATGCCATACACCGCACTGCTGCCCTGGTCTTGTGCGATGGTCAGGTAGCCCTGTTGGCGCATGAGTTTAAGCCCCTGGGCGCCATCACGCCCCATGCCGGTGAGCAAAACCCCCACGGCGTCACCATTCCAGTAGCTGGCCACACTCTCGAAGAACACATCGATGGAGGGCCGGTAGATCTCGTTGACCGGTTCGGCGGTGTAGGCCAGCGTGCCGTTTTTCAGCAAGCGAATATGGTGATTGGTGCCGGCCAGCAATACCTTGCCGCTTTGCGGCGGCTCGCCTTGCTGGGCCAGCCGCACGTCGAGGCCGCTGGCACTGCCGAGCCATTCAGCCATGCCGGCGGCAAACACCTGGTCAACATGTTGCACCAGTACGATGGCTGGCGAGAAATCACGCGGCAACCCCTTGAGCAAGACTTCCAGCGCCGCCGGCCCACCGGCGGATGAGCCAATGGCGATCAGGCTCTGGCGTGAGCCCGAATTGCGCAACGGTGCCGGCGCCGGGCGCGGACGGTTGCCCTTGTCGCCGATCAGCCAACCGATGTTCATGATCTTGCGCAACAACGGCGCAGCCGCTTCCTGGGCATTGCCGGCGCCGAGGGCCGGGGTGTCGACCACGTCCAGCGCACCATGGCCCATGGCCTCGAACACCCGGTGCACGTTCTGCTGGCGATCCACGGTGACGATGACAATGGCGCACGGGGTCTCGGCCATGATCCGTCGCGTGGCCTCGACGCCATCCATCACCGGCATGATCAGGTCCATCAGAATCAGGTCCGGCGTGTCTTGCGCGCACTGGCGCACCGCCTCGGCGCCATTGCCGGCGACCCAGACCACCTCGTGTGTCGGCTCGAATGCCAGGGCGCGGCGCAGGGCCTCCACCGCCATGGGCATGTCGTTGACGATAGCAATCCTCATGCCCGCGCTCCTCCGATGAGCTCGACCACTGCATCGAGCAAGGCGTCGTCATGAAAACTGGCCTTGGCTAGATAATAGTCGGCTCCGGCATCCAGTCCACGACGCCGGTCCTCTTCACGATCCTTATAAGACACCACCATCACCGGCAACGATTGCAGGCGAGTGTCGCGACGCAGCAACGTGACCAGTTCGATGCCATCCATGCGCGGCATATCAATGTCGGTGATCAACAGATCGAAATCCTCCGAACGCAGCGCGTTCCAGCCGTCCATGCCGTCTACCGCAACCGCCACGTCGTAACCGCGATTGAGCAACAGCTTGCGCTCCAACTCTCGCACGGTCAGGGAATCGTCCACCACCAGAATTCGCTTGCGGGCCGCCTCGACCACCTGATTGCTGTGACGGGCAATGCGCTCCAGTCGACCGGTGTTGAGCAGTTTTTCCACCGAACGCAGCATGTCTTCGACATCAACGATCAGCACCACCGAGCCGTCGTCGAGCAGGGCCCCGGCGGAAATGTCCTGCACCTTGCCCAGACGCTCATCCAGCGGCAGCACCACCAGCGTCCGCTCACCGACAAACCGTTCCACCGCCACGCCGTAGATCGCATCGCGCTCGCGAATCACCACGACTTTCAGGGTTTGCCCGCTGTTCTGGCTGGCCGGACGTTGCAGCAGTTGGCTGGCCGCGACCAGGCCGACATGCCGGCCTTCGTGCCAGAAGTGCTGGCGGCCTTCGACCTGCACGATATCCTCCGGCTCCAGATCACACATGCGCTCGATGTGCGCCAGCGGGAAGGCATAGGCTTCGTCGCCGACTTCCACGACCAGACTGCGCACCACCGACAGGGTCAGCGGCACTTCGAGGTGGAAACGACTGCCCTCGCCCGCCGTCTGTTCCAGCACCACTGCGCCGCGCAACTGCCGGACCATGTGCTGCACCGCATCCAGGCCGACACCGCGACCGGACACCTCGGTGACCGTGTCGCGCAGACTGAAGCCAGGCAGGAACAGGAACGTCAGCAGCTCTTCTTCGCTCAACTGCGCGGCGGTTTGCGCGGGCGACAAACTCCGCTCGACGATACTGCGACGGACCTTTTCCAGATCCACGCCATTACCGTCATCGCTCAATTCAAGCACCAGCAAACCGGCTTGATGAGAGGCGCGCAAGCGAATCAAACCTTCAGCTGGCTTGCCCGCCAGCAGGCGCTGTTCCGGGGTTTCGATGCCGTGGTCGACTGCGTTGCGCAACAGGTGAGTCAGCGGCGCTTCGAGCTTTTCCAGGACGTCGCGATCGACCTGAGTCTTCTCGCCTTCGATTTCCAGCCGCACCTGTTTGCCCAGGTCGCGCCCCAGATCCCGGACCATGCGCACCTGCCCGGTCAGCACATCGGCAAACGGCCGCATGCGACAAGCCAGCGCCGTGTCGTACAACACCTGCGCCCGCTGGCTGGCATGCCAGGCGAACTCATCGAGTTCGGCGTTCTTTTCCATGAGCAGTTGCTGGGATTGCGCCAGCAAGCGCCGCGCATCCTCGAGAACTTCCTGGGCTTCCAGGCTCAAGGCGTGATCCTTGAGGTGAACGTTGAGACTCTCCAGGGCTCGCAGGCTGTTGCTCTGCATGCGCTTGAGGCGCTGCATGGTCGCCAGGTGCGGTTTGAGCCGCTGGGTTTCCACCAGGGATTTGCTCGACAGATCGAGCAAGCTGTTCAGGCGCTCGGCGGTGACACGCAGCACGCGCTCGCCATTTTCGGTGGTGCGTTTGGTCTTGCGTGGGACTGCGGTCGGTGTGGGCTCGACGACAGGTACCGGTGCCTCGACCTTGGACGCAGGTGCTTCAAGTTGAAGTTCGGCCATCACCGGTGCGGCAGGCGCAATCAGCGGGGCCGCCGGGTCCAGCAAGCGCGCCATCAACGCCTCGTAGGCCTCGATGTCCGCGGCCTCCGGGTTGTTGCCCGGCGTGGCGATGCGCATCAGCAAATCGGTACCTTGCAGCAGCGCATCGATGTGTCCGGGGCGCAACAACAAGCGCCCTTCCTGGGCACTGACCAGGCAATCTTCCATCACATGGGCAACGTTGACCCCGGCATCGACGCCGACGATCCGCGCCGCGCCTTTGAGCGAATGCGCCGCACGCATGCACGATTCGAGTTGATCGGCCAGTGTCGGGTCGCGCTCAAGCGCCAGCAGGCCGGCGCTCAACACCTGGGTCTGGGCTTCGGCCTCCAGGCTGAACAGCTCCAGCAAAGAGGCGTCGCGCATTTGCTCGGGGGTCATGTAAGGCTCCGGGTCACGGCGGACAGCAGCTGTTCTTCATCCAGCCAACGCAGGCTGCGACCTTTGAATTGCAACACGCCACGGGTGTATTTGGCGCTGGCCTGGGCACCCGAACGCGATGCGGCATCGAGGATGCGCTCGTCGATGGCGTGAATCCCGTCGACTTCGTCCACCGGCACCACCACCGGCCCGCCGTGGGCCGCGATGATCAGCATGCGTGGCATGACCCGCGTGCCGGACACCGCGCTGACGATGTCGTCGAGCCCCAGCAACTCCACCAGCGACAGGCAGGCAACCAGCGCGCCGCGCACATTCGCCACGCCGAGCAAGGCCCGGGAGCGCTGGTGCGGCAAGGAGTGAATCGCTTGCAGTGGCGCCACCTCGACCAGACTGCGGGTCGCGAGAGCCAGCCATTCTTCACCCAGGCGGAACATCAGCAGCGAACGGGTTTTCACCTCGTTCTCGACCGCGACGGACGCTGGCCCGCGATCTTCCTGCTGCAACGCATAGCGATCGAGCAAGCGTGTGGCGGCCGCCGAATACACCGCACAATTGCGGCAGTGAATATGCTCGGCCAGCAGCGGGCAGGACTTGTCGCCGTGGATACCGATGCGGTTCCAGCAGTCGTCGATGGCCTGGGCATCCCGGGTGACGCTAAAGGTGTCGGAGGCGATCATCGTTTACGCTCACTGTCGGCGGCGCGCCCGCTACGGGCGGCACGCTCCTGCAATCGTCTGGCCCCCGTCGCGTCACCCTGGGCCTGCAGCAATGCGGCCAGGTGCATCAACGCTTCGGAATGTTGCGGTTCGAGGTACAGCACCTTGCGATAAAAGCCCTGGGCTTCCAGGACGTTGCCGGCGACATCGCTGAGCAGTCCCAGCCAATAGAACACCTGGGCTACCGGTTCATGACTGCGCAAATAGCTTTCACACGCGGCCCTTGCCTCGGCGCTTTTACCTTCGTTGGCCAGCGTGGCGATGTTCGCCAGCAGCACGGCCGTATCGGCGCCGGACGTTGGCGCTACAGAAGCCAGCGGCACGACACTGGCGAATGGGCGCCTGCGCACGGGTGCAGGCGGCGGATTGCGCAACGGTTGCGGCACAGGCAAGGGGGCTGGAACGAACACCGGCAAGGGTTCAGGGTCCGCAGTCCCTTGTCGACTGAACGCGAAGGACTGCGCGATACCGATCGAGCGCATCCCCAGGCGTCCCAGCAGACTGCCTTCGGCCGGACCGATAAACAGCACGCCGTCATCGTGGGTCAGGCGCTTGAGCACGTCGAAGACTTGCTTCTGGGTCGGCTGGTCGAAATAGATCAGCAGGTTGCGACAAAACACGAAGTCGAACGGCGGTTCACCGGCCAGCAAGGCCGGATCCAGCAGATTGCCGACCTGCAAGCGCACCTGCTCCTGCACACGCGGGTCCAGGCGATAGCCGTCACCCTCGGCCGTAAAATGACGGTCGCGATACGCAATGTCGTCGCCCCGGAAGGAGTTCTTGCCGTAGAAGGCGCGCCTGGCTTTTTCCACCGACAGCGGGCTGACGTCCATGCCGTCGACCTTGAACTGGTGCGGCTTGAGCCCGGCATCGAGCAACGCCATGGCGATCGAGTAAGGCTCTTCACCGGTGGAACACGGCAGGCTGAGAATCCGCAGTGCGCGCAGGTTGTTGATCTCGGCCAGGCGTTTGCTCGCCAGTTTCGCCAGGGTGGCGAAGGACTCCGGATAGCGGAAGAACCAGGTCTCCGGAACGATCACCGCTTCGATCAATGCCTGTTGCTCGTCCCGGGAACCCTGCAAGGTGCGCCAATAGTCATCGGCCGAGGATGCTTGTGCAGCGATGCTGCGCTGGCGCACTGCGCGCTCGATGATCGCCGGCCCCACGGAAGCCACGTCGAGGCCGATACGTTCCTTGAGGAAGTCGAAAAAACGCTGATCGCTGTTCATGAGCGTTCCTCCAGCAGCACCGGATCCAGTGGCGGCGAGGGGAATAACAAGGCGCGAACCTGGTCGTCCAGCAGATCGCTGACCCGTACCCATTGCAGCAAGCCCTGCTCATCCTTGCGCACCGGCCCGAGGTAAGGCGCCTGCCGATTGTCCAGGCCGTAGGGCTGAAAATCCGCCGGGGCGCAGCGCAAGGTATCGGTCGCCTGTTCCAGAATCAGCCCGAGCAGCTGTGTCTCGGCAGTTTCATCCGGGCGATAGTTGACCAGCACCAGTCGCGTGCTGGTACGGGCCTGTGCCGGCGTCCCAAAGGTCAGTGCGCTCAAATCGATCACCGGCACCACGGTGCCGCGATAGGCGAACACCCCGGCGACCCAGGCGGGGGCATGGGCAATGGGCTTCAAGGGCAGGCGCGGCAGCACTTCCGCCACTTCGATAGCCTTCAAGGCATAGCGCTCGTTGCCGATGCGAAACACCAGGAACAATGCATGCAGCGCCTGCTTCACGGCAGAGCGTTTGGCCGTGATTTCACTCATCAGACTTTGAATCGCGAAACGCCGCTGCGCAGCCCGATGGCCACCTGGCTCAGCTCATCGATGGCGAAACTGGCCTGACGCAGGGACTCGACCGTCTGGCTGCTGGCATCGCCCAACTGCACCAGCGCGTGGTTGATCTGCTCGGCACCGGTGGCCTGGGCCTGCATGCCTTCGTTGACCATCAGCACCCGCGGCGCCAGCGCCTGGACCTGATGGATGATCTGCGACAACTGCTCGCCGACCTGCTGCACCTCGGACATGCCGCGACGCACTTCTTCGGAGAACTTGTCCATGCCCATGACCCCGGCTGACACCGCCGACTGGATCTCGCGCACCATTTGCTCGATGTCGTAGGTGGCCACAGCCGTCTGGTCCGCCAGGCGCCGAACTTCGGTGGCGACCACGGCAAAACCGCGTCCGTACTCGCCGGCCTTTTCGGCCTCGATGGCGGCGTTGAGCGACAACAGGTTGGTCTGGTCGGCGACCTTGACGATGGTCACCACCACCTGATTGATGTTGCCGGCCTTCTCGTTGAGGATCGCCAGCTTGGCATTGACCAGATCGGCCGCGCCCATCACCGAGTGCATGGTTTCTTCCATGCGCGCCAGGCCCTGTTGCCCGGAGCCGGCGGCCACGGATGCCTGGTCGGCGGCGGTGGAGACTTCGGTCATGGTGCGCACCAGATCCCGGGAAGTGGCGGCGATCTCACGGGAGGTCGCGCCGATCTCCGTGGTGGTGGCGGCGGTTTCGGTGGCGGTGGCTTGTTGCTGCTTGGACGTCGCGGCGATCTCGGTCACCGACGTGGTCACCTGCACCGACGAACGCTGGGCCTGGGACACCAGCGAGGTCAGCTCGGTCATCATGTCGTTGAAGCCGGTTTCCACGGCGCCGAATTCGTCCTTGCGCTCCAGGTTCAGGCGATTGCTGAGGTCACCGGTGCGCATGATTTCCAGAATCTTCACGATGCGGTTCATTGGCGCCATGATGGCGCGCATCAGCAACAGGCCGCAGAGGCCGGCGGCCAGCACCGCCACCAGCAGGGAAATGCCCATGCTGATCTTGGCCGCGATGACCGCGTCGTCGATGGCGGCGATGTCACGATCGGCCACTGCTTTATTTTCGCGGATGATGTCGTTGAGTTTCATCCGGCCGGCGGTCCAGACCGGGGTCAGTTGCTCGGTGAACAACTTGATCGCTTCAGCTTCCTGGTTCCGGCTGTGCAGCTCGAGCACAGCAGCCAGAACCTTGTTGAATTCCTCGTGCTTTTGTACGAAAACGGCGTATTCGACCTTGTCCTCATCCGTCGTGACGGTGTTGCGATAGTTGCTCATCTCCTCCAGCAGGCGCGCCTCGAAAGCCTTGAACTCCGCGGCGTCTTCGCTGCTGATGCCCTGCCCTTCTTTCAAACCAAGCATTTCCTGCGTCTGCAGGAAAGCGTCGCTCCAGGCGCTGCGAATCATCGAGCTGTAGTAAAGCCCCGGCAATGCGTCATCCCGAACGCTGTCTTCGCTCTCTTCAATCTTCAGCAATCTCGAATAGGAGAGGACCACCATCAGCAACATGATGGCGATAATTACCGCAAAGCTCGCCAAAATGCGTTGGCGCAACGTCCAGTTCTTCACAGTCAATCCTCGGGCCTGATTCGAAATGCGGGGAGTATAGCCGAGGGCGGTGTTTCATTTATAAGACGGATGCACGCCGCCGCTCATCCCGCGGGCAAGCCGGTGGGCTCTGGATGGGGACTGTCCGTTAATTGAGGGGATGAGTGCCAGCGGTGATTGGGTAGAAACGGGCGACGGATCGGCCATTAAGGATGCGGTGTGGCTGAATACGCCTTCGAGAGCAAGCCCGCTCCCACATTTGATCGGTGTCGTAGGCAATTCTTGAGCCTGGCAAGGAACACTGTGGGAGCGGGCTTGCTCGCGAAGACGTCGTGCCAGACAACCATTTATTGACTGAAGGGCAAGCCCGCTCCTACAGGTCTACAGCGAAGCCTGGCGAACCTGCTTCTCAAGCTCGGCTTTCAACCCCGGCTCCAGCTTCAACTGCCGCGCCAGTTCGTCGAGGTAGGCCTTCTCCATGAAGTTTTCCTCGTCCACCATCATCACGCTGGCGATGTACATCTCGGCGGCGATTTCCGGTGAGCGGGCAGCGCGGGCGACATCGCTCGGGTCCAGCGGTTTGTTGAGCTCGGCGTGCAGCCAGTGCTGCAGTTCCTGGTCGCTGTCGAGCCGGGTGAATTCGCCCTCGATCAAGGCGCGCTCACGCTCATCGACATGACCGTCAGCCTTGGCCGCCGCCACCAGCGCCTTGAGAATCGCCTGACTGTGCAACTCGACTTGCGCGGGCGGTACGCGGTCCAGGGTTTGCGGCTCTGTACCGGCCGCAACGCCCTGCTGTGACTGCCAGTTGCCATAGGCTTTATAGGCCAGCACGCCCAACGCGGCGAGGCCGCCGTAGACAGCGACCTTGCCCCCCACCTTACGGGCCTTTTTGCTGCCGAGCAGCAAGCCCATGGCGCCGGCCGCCAATGCCCCGCCACTCGCGCCGGAGAGCAGACCACCGAGGGCACCGGTGCTGCCGCTCGCGCCTTTGTGCGAAGAGCTGCCAGTCTTGTTCTGCAACAGGACCTGACCGGATTTGAGCAGTTGATCGAGCAATCCACGGGTGTTCATTTTTCGCCTCCACAGGACGTTTAACCTGAAATAAGGCCACCAGCCTAGTTGGAAAGTGCCCACGCCCCGTGCGCGAGAGTGCTTCCAGATGTTGCATTGACACGCCGCCTATCGAAAAAAAAGATATAGACTCTCGTAAATCGATAAAAACAGCCCACCGGGTGCTTTCCCATGATGACCTTGCGTCAGATCCGTCATTTCATCGCCGTGGCCGAGACCGGCTCGATCTCCGCCGCCGCGCAAACCGCGTTCATTTCCCAGTCGACCCTGACCCTGGCGATCCAGCAACTGGAGGAAGAAATCGGCGTCAGCCTGTTCAGCCGCCACGCCAAGGGCATGACCCTGACCCACCAGGGCCATCAATTCCTGCGCCAGGCGCACTTGATCCTGGCCACCGTGGATAACGCCAAGCGCAGCCTGCAACAGAGCACCGACCAGGTCGCCGGGCAGTTGATCGTCGGCGTGACCAGCCTGGTCGCCGGCTACTACCTGGCGGATTTGCTCACCCGTTTCCAGCGCGCCTATCCCAACGTGGAAATCCGCGTGATGGAAGACGAGCGCCCGTACATCGAGCATTTGCTGGTCAGCGGCGAGATCGATGTCGGCGTGCTGATCCTCTCCAACCTCGAAGACCGTCACGCCCTGCAGACCGAAGTACTGACCCACTCGCCGCACCGGCTATGGCTGCCGGCCCAGCACCCGCTACTGGAACACGACAGCATCAACCTCGCCGACGTCGCCCGCGAGCCGCTGATTCAATTGAACGTCGACGAAATGGACCGTAACGCCCAGCGCATGTGGTCGGCAGCCTCCTTGCAACCGCGCATCACCCTGCGCACCGCTTCGACCGAAGCGGTGCGAAGCCTGGTGGCTGCCGGATTGGGCGTGTCGATCCAGCCCGACATGACGTATCGCCCGTGGTCTCTGGAGGGCGACATCATCGAGGCGCGGACGATTGCCGACCTCAGCCAGACCCTCGACGTCGGCCTCGCCTGGCGTCGCGGCACCGCGCGGCCGGCGCTGGTGGATCCGTTCCTCACGGTTGCACGCGAACAACCCCACGGCGGGCGCAAGCCATCTATTTAATCGAACGCCACCTTCAGTATTTAGTATTTGTCGTCCTCGGGCCCGCGAACTAGTCTTGTTACATCTATATAAGACGGCCGGACCCCATCACTGGGAACACCATGGCCACACAAGAAAAGAGAACCCGAAAAATGGCTGGCGCGCAGACCCCGTTGTTCACCGCATTATTGATTGATGGTGAATTAGTCGCCGGTCAAGGCTGCGTCGAGCCGATTCTCAACCCCGCCACCGGCGAAGTCATCACGCAGATCGCCGAAGCCAGCACCGAGCAAGTCGAAGCCGCGATCCTCGCCGCCCACCGCGCCTTTGCCGGTTGGTCACGGACCACGCCTCAGCAGCGTTCGAACCTGTTGCTGGACATCGCCAACGCCATCGAAAAAAACGCCGACCTGCTCGCCCGCCTCGAATCCATGAACTGCGGCAAGCCGTTGCACCTGGCCCGTCAGGATGACCTGAGTGCCACGGTGGACGTGTTCCGCTTCTTCGCCGGTGCCGTGCGCTGCCAGACCGGCCAGCTCAGTGGCGAATACCTGCCGGGCTACACCAGCATGGTCCGTCGCGATCCTATCGGGGTGGTGGCGTCGATTGCGCCGTGGAACTACCCGATCATGATGGCCGCGTGGAAAATCGCCCCGGCCCTCGCCGCCGGCAACACCCTGGTGTTCAAGCCGTCGGAACACACGCCGCTGTCGATCCTGGCCCTGGCACCGGCGCTGGCCGAGATCCTGCCACGGGGTGTGATCAACATCGTTTGCGGCGGTGGCGAAGGCGTCGGCAGTCATTTGGTCAGCCATCCAAAGATCCGCATGGTGTCGCTGACCGGCGATATCGTCACCGGCCAGAAGATTCTCCAGGCCGCCTCGAAAACCCTCAAACGCACCCACCTCGAACTCGGTGGCAAGGCTCCGGTGATCGTCTGCAACGACGCCGACATTCAGGCCGTGGTCGAAGGCGTGCGCACCTACGGCTATTACAACGCCGGCCAGGATTGCACCGCCGCTTGCCGCATTTATGCCCAGGCCGGGATTCATGACCGTTTGGTCGCCGAGCTGGGCGCGGCTGTCAGCAGCCTGCGCTTTGCCGGCAAACGCGACGCCGACAACGAAATCGGCCCGCTGATAAGCACCCGCCAGCGTGACCGCGTGGCCAGTTTTGTCGAACGCGCCCTCGGCCAGCCGCACATCGAGCGGGTGACCGGTGCCGCCGTGCATTCCGGTGCCGGCTTCTATTACCAGCCGACATTGCTCGCCGGTTGCAAGCAAGGCGACGAGATCGTCCAGCGCGAAGTGTTCGGGCCGGTGGTCACCGTGACCCGCTTCGATGAGCTGGCACAAGCGGTGGATTGGGCCAACGATTCGGAATACGGCCTGGCGTCGTCGGTCTGGACCCAGAACCTCGACAAGGCCATGCAGGTCGCGGCGCGCTTGCAGTACGGCTGCACCTGGATCAACAGCCATTTCATGCTGGTCAGCGAAATGCCTCATGGCGGCCTGAAGCGTTCGGGCTACGGCAAGGACCTGTCCAGCGATTCGCTTCAGGACTACAGCGTGGTGCGGCACATCATGGCCCGCCACGGACAGCATTTATAAAATCGCACTACGCTAACAATTAGCCGTAAAGGCATTGATGTAGAAACGTTGGAACAAAGCGGTCCCCTTGTAGGAGCTGGCTTGCCAGCGAAGGCGTCCATCAGGACACCGCAAGGTTTGAGGGACTCATCGCCGGCAAGCCGGCTCCTACAGGACCGCGTTTACGACGTTGAAACCACGTTGAAAAAACTGCCCCGACCATAATTAAAGAAGAGGGAATTCCCATGTTCGTGCACAAGACCGCACTGCTCAGTGCAATCACCACCGCGCTGCTGGCCAGCGCCGCTGTCCAGGCCGCCGAGCCGCTCAAAGCTGTCGGGGCGGGCGAAGGCCAACTGGATATTGTGGCCTGGCCTGGCTACATCGAACGTGGCGAGAGCGACAAGGCCTACGACTGGGTGACCGGTTTCGAAAAGGAAACCGGCTGCAAGGTCAACGTCAAGACCGCCGCCACTTCCGATGAAATGGTCAGCCTGATGGCCAAGGGTGGTTATGACCTGGTCACCGCATCCGGCGACGCCTCCCTGCGCCTGATCGTCGGCAAGCGTGTGCAACCGATCAACACCGCGTTGATCCCGAACTGGAAAAACCTCGACCCGCGCCTCAAGGATGCACCGTGGTACGTGGTCAACAAGCAGACCTACGGCACCCCGTATCAGTGGGGCCCGAACGTGTTGATGTACAACACCAACGTATTCAAGACCGCGCCGACCAGCTGGAACGTCGTGTTCGATCCGCAGGACCTGCCCGATGGCAAGTCGAACAAGGGTCGCGTGCAGGCCTATGACGGTCCGATTTACATCGCCGACGCCGCGCTGTACCTGAAATCGACCAAACCGGAACTGGGCATCCAGAACCCGTATGAACTGACCGAAGCCCAGTACAAGGCCGTGCTCGATTTGCTGCGCGCCCAACAGCCGCTGATCCACCGCTACTGGCATGACACCACCGTGCAAATGAGCGACTTCAAGAACGAAGGCGTGGTTGCCTCCGGTGCATGGCCTTATCAGGTCAACGGCCTGATGAACGAGAAGCAGCCAATCGCCTCGACCATCCCGAAAGAAGGCGCCACCGGTTGGGCCGACACCACCATGATGCACACCGAGGCCAAGCATCCTAACTGCGCCTACAAGTGGATGGACTGGTCGCTGCAACCGAAAGTCCAGGGTGATGTAGCGGCGTGGTTCGGCTCGTTGCCAGCGGTTCCGGCGGCGTGCAAGGAGAGCGAACTGCTCGGCGCCGAAGGCTGCAAGACCAATGGTTTCGACCAGTTCGACAAGATCGCCTTCTGGAAAACCCCGCAGGCTGAAGGCGGCAAGTTCGTGCCGTACAGCCGCTGGACCCAGGACTACATCGCGATCATGGGCGGCCGTTAACGCCTGAAGGTCCTTCGGACCTTATCGCCAGCAAGCCGGCTCCTACACAGTCCGTGTACCCCTGTAGGAGCTGGCTTGCCAGCGATAGAGCGCAAAGCGCTCTTCTCTACCGATTCAGTTTTTTCAGAAGTCCAGGCAGGGCCGCTGCGACGGCCCTCGCCTTTTTGGAGCACCGCACCATGACGCTTGCAGTCCAGTTCACCAACGTTTCCCGTCAGTTCGGCGAAGTGAAAGCCGTAGACCGGGTTTCCATCGACATCCAGGACGGCGAGTTTTTCTCCATGCTGGGGCCTTCCGGCTCGGGCAAGACCACCTGTTTGCGCCTGATCGCCGGTTTTGAACAGCCGAGCGCAGGTTCCATCCGAATTCATGGCGAAGAGGCCGCCGGCCTGCCGCCGTACCAGCGCGACGTGAACACCGTGTTCCAGGATTACGCGCTGTTCCCGCACATGAACGTTCGCGACAACGTCGCCTACGGTTTGAAAGTCAAAGGCATCGGCAAAGCTGAACGCCTCAAGCGCGCCGAAGAATCCCTGGAGATGGTCGCCCTCGGCGGCTATGGCGAGCGCAAACCCGTGCAGCTCTCCGGTGGCCAGCGCCAGCGTGTGGCCCTGGCCCGTGCCCTGGTCAATCGCCCACGGGTGCTGCTGCTCGACGAACCCCTCGGCGCCC
The DNA here is from genome assembly GCF_019956575.1 of Pseudomonas sp. A-R-19. Lineage (NCBI taxonomy): Bacteria > Pseudomonadati > Pseudomonadota > Gammaproteobacteria > Pseudomonadales > Pseudomonadaceae > Pseudomonas > Pseudomonas sp. A-R-19. Next base: position 138,085 of record NZ_JAHBDR010000093.1, on the reverse strand, counting down.
TCGACCTGAAGCTGCGCGAGCAAATGCAGAGCGAATTGAAGAAGCTGCAGCGCCAACTCGGCATCACCTTCATCTTCGTCACCCACGACCAGACCGAAGCGCTCTCGATGTCCGACCGCGTGGCGGTGTTCAACAAGGGCCGCATCGAACAGGTCGATAGCCCGCGCAACCTGTACATGAAACCGGCCACTACCTTCGTCGCGGAATTCGTCGGCACCTCCAACGTGATCCGCGGTGACCTGGCAAAACAGCTCAGCGGCAATCCGCAGCCGTTCTCGATTCGTCCGGAACACGTGCGTTTCGCCGAAGGCCCGCTGGCCAGCCACGAAATCGAAGTCAGCGGTTTGCTGCATGACATCCAGTACCAGGGCAGCGCCACCCGCTACGAACTGAAACTGGAAAACGGCCAGACCCTGAACATCAGCAAGGCCAACAACCAGTGGCTGGACACTAGCGCACAACACCAGACCGGTCAGCGCATCAGCGCGCGTTGGGCACGCGAAGCCATGATCCCGTTGCACGACACCGCTGCGGGCGGGGTGTGACATGAACACCTTGGCTATCTCTCAAAACCAGTCGGGCGGCTCGCCGCTGCGCCGGTTCTCCAACCTGCTGTATCGCCGGCCGAACCTGTACCTGTCGATGCTGCTGGTGCCGCCGCTGATCTGGTTCGGCGCGATCTATCTCGGCTCGTTGCTGACCCTGCTGTGGCAAGGTTTCTACACCTTCGATGACTTCACCATGGCGGTCACCCCCGACCTGACCCTGGCCAACTTCGCCGCGCTGTTCCAGCCGTCGAACTTCGACATCATCCTGCGCACCCTGGGCATGGCGGTTGTCGTGTCGATTGCCAGCGCCATCGTTGCGTTCCCGATTGCCTACTACATGGCGCGCTACACCACAGGCAAGACCAAGGCGTTTTTCTACATCGCAGTGATGATGCCGATGTGGGCCAGCTACATCGTCAAGGCCTACGCCTGGACGCTGCTGCTGGCCAAGGGCGGCGTGGCGCAGTGGTTCGTGCAGCACCTGGGGCTGGAGCCGGTCCTGCAATTCGTGCTGGGCATTCCGGGGGTTGGCGGCAGTACCTTGTCGACCTCGCACCTGGGGCGCTTCATGGTGTTCGTCTACATCTGGCTGCCGTTCATGATCCTGCCGATCCAGGCTTCGCTGGAACGCCTGCCGCCGTCGTTGCTGCAAGCCTCCGCCGACCTCGGGGCCAAGCCGCGCCAGACCTTCATGCAAGTGATTCTGCCGCTGTCGATCCCGGGCATCGCCGCCGGTTCCATCTTCACGTTTTCGCTGACCCTGGGTGACTTCATCGTGCCGCAACTGGTGGGCCCACCCGGCTACTTCGTCGGCAGCATGGTCTACGCCCAGCAAGGCGCGATCGGCAACATGCCAATGGCCGCCGCGTTCACCCTGGTGCCGATCGTGCTGATCGCCATCTATCTGTCCATCGTCAAACGTCTGGGGGCCTTCGATGCACTCTGAAAAAGCTTCCTTGGGCCTGCGCATTGCCGCCTGGGGCGGGTTAGTGTTCCTGCACTTCCCGATCCTGATCATCTTCCTGTACGCCTTCAACACCGAAGACGCAGCGTTCAGCTTTCCGCCCAAGGGCTTCACCCTGAAGTGGATCGGCGTGGCGTTCTCGCGGCCGGACGTGCTCGAAGCCATCAAGCTGTCGTTGCAGATCGCCTCGATTGCCACGCTGATCGCCATGGTCCTCGGCACATTGGCTTCGGCCGCGCTGTATCGCCGAGACTTCTTCGGCAAGCAAGGCATCTCGCTGATGCTGATCCTGCCGATTGCCCTGCCGGGGATCATCACCGGGATCGCGTTGCTGGCGACCTTCAAGACACTGGGCATCGAGCCGGGGATGTTCACCATCATCGTCGGCCACGCGACCTTCTGCGTGGTGATCGTCTACAACAACGTCATCGCCCGCTTGCGTCGCACTTCCCACAGCTTGATCGAGGCCTCGATGGACCTCGGCGCCGACGGCTGGCAGACCTTCCGCTACATCATCCTGCCGAACCTCGGCTCGGCGTTGCTGGCTGGCGGCATGTTGGCGTTCGCGCTGTCGTTCGACGAGATCATCGTCACCACCTTCACCGCCGGCCATGAACGCACCCTGCCGCTGTGGCTGCTCAACCAGCTCAGCCGCCCACGGGACGTGCCGGTGACCAACGTCGTGGCGATGCTGGTGATGATCGTGACCATGCTGCCGATTCTGGGCGCCTATTACCTGACCCGTGGCGGCGAAAGCGTTGCGGGCAGTGGCGGGAAGTAACTGACGACCAACATCTCCTGTAGGAGCGAGCCCGCTCGCGAAAAACGTTAACGATGACGAGGGCTGCCTGGATGAACGCGTCATCGTTCACGTCCATCGCGAGCAGGCTCGCTCCTACAGTGATCCGGTTTCTACAGAACAATAAAAGCGCCAAAGAGGACATGAACATGCAAACTAAACTCCTGATCAACGGCCAACTGCAGGACGGCGAAGGCCCCGCCCAACCGGTGTTCAACCCGGCGCTCGGCCGTGTGCTGGTGGAAATCAACGAAGCCAGCGAAGCCCAGGTCGATGCCGCCGTGCGCGCCGCCGATGCCGCGTTCGACAGCTGGTCGCAGACCCCGCCGAAAGAGCGCTCCCTGCTACTGCTCAAACTCGCCGATGCCATCGAAGCCCACGGCGAAGAACTGGCCAAGCTGGAATCGGACAACTGCGGCAAGCCCTACAGCGCCGCGCTGAACGACGAGATCCCGGCGATTGCCGACGTGTTCCGCTTCTTCGCCGGCGCCAGCCGTTGCATGAGCGGTTCGGCCGGTGGCGAGTACCTGCCCGGCCACACCTCGATGATCCGCCGCGATCCGGTGGGCGTGATCGCCTCCATCGCGCCGTGGAACTACCCGCTGATGATGGTCGCCTGGAAAATCGCCCCGGCCCTGGCCGCCGGTAATACCGTGGTGCTCAAGCCGTCGGAACAGACGCCGCTGACCGCCCTGCGCCTGGCCGAACTGGCGTCGGAGATCTTCCCGGCCGGCGTACTCAACCTGGTGTTCGGCCGTGGTCCTAGCGTCGGCAGCCCGCTGGTCACTCACCCGAAAGTGCGCATGGTGTCGCTGACCGGTTCGATCGCCACCGGTTCGAACATCATTTCCAGCACCGCCGACAGCGTCAAACGCATGCACATGGAACTGGGCGGCAAGGCCCCGGTGATCATCTTCGACGACGCCGACATCGACGGCGCCGTGGAAGGCATCCGCACCTTCGGTTTCTACAACGCCGGCCAGGACTGCACCGCGGCCTGCCGCATCTATGCCCAGGCAGGCATCTACGAAAAGTTCGTCGAGAAGCTCGGCGCCGCCGTCAGCAGCATCAAGTACGGCTTGCAGGATGATCCATCGACCGAACTCGGCCCGCTGATCACCGCACAACACCGCGACCGCGTGGCCAGTTTCGTCGAGCGCGCCATCGCCCAGCCGCACATCCGCTTGATCACCGGCGGCAAGGCTGTGGAAGGCAACGGCTTCTTCTTCGAACCGACCGTACTGGCCGACGCGCAGCAGGACGACGAAATTGTCCGCCGCGAAGTGTTCGGACCGGTGGTGTCGGTGACCAAGTTCAGCGATGAAGCTCAAGTGCTGGGCTGGGCCAACGACTCGGACTATGGCCTGGCGTCATCGGTGTGGACCGCCGACGTCGGCCGCGCCCATCGCCTGTCGGCGCGTTTGCAGTACGGCTGCACCTGGGTGAATACGCACTTCATGCTGGTCAGCGAAATGCCTCACGGCGGTCAGAAACTGTCCGGTTATGGCAAGGACATGTCCATGTATGGGCTGGAGGACTACACCGTGGTTCGGCATGTGATGTTCAAGCACTAAGAAACGCATCGCCTGTAGGAGCGAGCTTGCTCGCGATGGACGTCAACGATGACACGGGGATCCTGACGCCCCGCGGTGTCCTCAGATTTTTCGCGAGCAAGCTCGCTCCTACAGCGAAGAGGTCACCTCGGTTTCAAGGCAGAAACCGGCAATACGCACCACCAGGCTCCACCCCAAAGAAGACAAAACAATAACCACCGATCCGGGCGGCGCTCCCAACGCCCCGCCACGGTTTCGGACATCCGAAATCTGCCGATTTTCCGGAGCAAACACACATGAGTGCATCACCCGATCTCTCTACAGCCCTTGCCGACAGCGATGCCGAGCAACTACGCAAACTGGGTTACACCTCCAACTTCAATCGCAGCATGAGCCTGTGGGAAAACTTCGCCCTGGGCTTCACCTACCTGTCCCCGGTCGTCGGGGTGTATACCCTGTTCGGCCTGTGCCTGGCCGCCGGTGGACCACCGATGTTCTGGGCTTACCTGCTGGTCGGTTGCGGCCAGTTGCTGGTATGCCTGATCTTCGGCGAAGTGGTTTCGCAGTTCCCGATTTCCGGCGGCGTGTACCCATGGGCCCGTCGCCTGGTGGGCAAGCGCTGGGCGTGGATGGTTGGCTGGATCTACTCCATCGCGCTGTGCGTGACCATCGCGGCGGTTGCCGTGGGTGCCGGTCCGTACCTCGCCGCCATGATGGGCTTTGAGCCAAGCAACAACACCAACATCATCATCGCCCTGTTCCTGACGCTGTTCGCCACCCTGGTCAACCTCAGCGGCACCAAAGTGCTGGCGCGTATCGCCATGTTCGGCTTCCTCTGCGAATTGGTCGGCGCGGTGATCGTTGGCGTTTACCTGCTGATTTTCGAGCGTCATCAACCGCTCAGCGTGTTGTTCAACACCTTCGATATCAGCGTCGACGGCTCGTACCTGCCGGCGTTCCTCACCGCTTCGCTGGCGGGGATGTTCCTGTACTACGGCTTCGAGGCCTGCGGCGACGTTGCCGAAGAAACCCCGAACCCGAGCAAGAAAATCCCGGTGGCCATGCGCATGACCATCTACATCGGCGGCATCGCGGCGATGTTCGCCTGCCTGGCGCTGATCCTGGCCGTGCCGGACATGCAAGCCGTGATCAACGGTACCGACAAGGACCCGGTCACCACCATCCTCAACAACGCGTTCGGGCCGGTGGGTTCGAAAGTCGTGATGGGCGTGGTGATGATTTCCTTCATCTCCTGCGTGATCAGCCTGCAAGCGGCGGCCAGTCGTCTGCTGTATTCCTACGCCCGTGATGAAATGGTCATCGGCAGCCGACTGCTGAAGAAGATTTCCCCTACGACTCAAGTTCCGGTTGCCGCGCTGTTCGTGTCCGGCGTCCTGCCGGCGCTGATCATCATCCTCGGCTTCTTCCTGCAGGACGCGGTCGCCACCATCGTCAGCTTCGCGGCGATCGGCATCTACCTGGCGTTCCAGATGATTGTGCTGGCGGCCCTGTATGCGCGCATGAAGGGCTGGAAACCGAGCGGCAAATTCACCCTCGGCGCCTGGGGCTGGGCGGTGAACATCGGCGCGCTGGTCTATGGTGTCGGTGCAATCATCAACATGGCCTGGCCACGTACGCCGGACGCTGCGTGGTACATCAACTACGCGATGGTGCTCAGTACCGCCATCGTGATTGGCCTGGGCTTGCTCTACATGTGGATCGCCAAGCCGTATGACCACGGCAAGGCACCTGCGGGCGATGCCTGGAAAGTCAGCCGGTAACGGCATTCGCCCCGGTGCCGATGTGGCGCCGGGGCGATCTAAAAAACCAACAAGGAAGAAATATGGATATCACCCGCCGCGACTTTCTCAACGGCGTCGCTGTCACCATCGCTGCCGGCATGACCCCTCTGCAACTTCTCCAGGCCGCCCCCGACGGGCGCTACTACCCACCGGCCCTCACCGGCCTGCGGGGCAGCCACGTCGGCTCGTTCGAAATTGCCCACCAGATGGGCTGGGAGAAAAAGATCTTCGACACCGACAAGCTGCCGATCACCGAAGAATATGACCTGGTAGTGGTAGGAGGCGGCCTCAGCGGTCTGTCCGCTGCGTGGTTCTACCGTGAGAAACATCCGAAAGCGCGCATCCTGATTCTGGAAAACCACGACGACTTCGGCGGTCGCGCCAAGCGCAACGAATTCTCCGCCGGTGGTCGCATGATCATCGGCTACGGCGGCAGTGAAGCCTTCCAGTCGCCGAACCATCTATACAGCAAGGAAGTGAACGGCCTGCTGAAGAAACTCGGGGTCAATATCAAGCGCTTCGAGACAGCTTTTGATCGCCAGTTCTACCCGGGCCTGGGCCTGTCCCGCGGGGTGTTCTTCGACAAGGAAAACTTCGGCGAAGACAAACTGGTGACCGGCGACCCGACGCCGATGGTGGCCGACGACATCGCCCCCGACCAGTTGCACGCCCGCTCCATCCCCGACTTCATCAACGACTTCCCGTTGCCGGAAGCTGACCGCCAGGCGTTGATCGCCCTGCACATGACGCCCAAGGATTACCTGCCCGGCAAAACCACCGAGGAAAAAACCGCCCACCTGGAAGCCACCAGCTATCAGGACTTCCTGCTCAAGGATGTAGGCCTGTCGGCTCAGGCGGTTAAATATTTCCAGAGCCGCACCAACGACTTCATGGCCCTGAGCATCGACGCGGTGGCCGCGTCCGACGCCTACTCGGTCGGTTTCCCAGGTTTCAGCGCGATGAATCTGGAGCCGATCAGCGAAGAAGCCCAGGCAGAAATGGAAGAGCCCTACATCTACCACTTCCCCGACGGCAATGCCTCGCTGGCGCGCTTGCTGGTGCGCAGCCTGATCCCGGCCGTGGCGCCTGGACATACCATGGACGACATCGTCCTGGCCCCGTTCGACTACGCCAAACTCGACCAGGCCAAAGCCCCAGTGCGCATCCGCCTGAACAGCACAGCGGTTAGCGTGCGCAACGTCGGCAGCGGCGTGAACGTCGGCTACAGCCGTGGCGGCCAGCTCAGCCAGGTGCGCGGCAAGCATTGCATCATGGCCTGCTACAACATGATCATCCCGTACCTGCTGCGCGACCTACCCGCCGAGCAATCCCACGCCCTGAGCCAGAACGTGAAGTTCCCGCTGGTCTACACCAAGGTGGTGATCCGCAACTGGCAGTCATTCCAGAAGCTCGGCGTGCATGAAATCTACGCCGCGACCCAACCCTACAGCCGGATCAAACTCGACTACCCGGTGAGCATGGGCGGCTACGACCACCCGAAAGACCCGACACAACCCATTGGCCTGCACATGGTCTACGTCCCCACCAGCCCCAACAGCGGCATGAACGCCCGCGACCAGGCCCGCGCCGGCCGTGCTCGCCTGTATGGCCAGAGCTTCGAACAACTGGAAGCGCAATTGCGCGACCAACTGCAACGCATGCTCGGCCCTGGCGGTTTCAACCACGAAACCGACATCCTCGCCATCACCGTCAACCGCTGGTCACACGGCTACGCGTACTTCTCCAACAGCCTGTACGACGATGCCGACGAGAGCGAGAAACTGATGGAACTGGCGCGTCAGCCAGTAGGACGGGTGAGCATTGCCAACTCGGACGCGGCGTGGAGCGCGTATGCCCATGCGGCGATCGATGAGGCGTATCGAGCGGTGGGGGAAGTGGGTTAAACAACGGTAATTGAGCTCCACGGATGGCCATTCCCAGCGATCCGTGGAGTCAAAAACCTCAGACGGCATCGTCGTCCAGAACCTCAACCAACACGCTCCCGCCCCTTAGTAATGCCATCAACTCATCAGTTTGCCATTTGATATCGGCTTTGCCGCGCACCGCTTCGAAGCGATCCTGAGCATCACTCTTACGTTTCTCGTCACGGTCGTCAGCCACAGATCTACTCCTCTGGTCCAAGTTTTCGCCTCCTATCCCGGATCCGCTTAAATAACGGAAATACCGCGACTCAGGAATATCGTCTCTGTAATGAGTGCAAAAACAGGAATTTCCTACAGACGCAGCCTTCCTGAAAAACCCTCGATTCCTACAACACGCGTCGCCAGAGTAGACTTGGCGCCGCGAGCGCCTGACCGATAGGCTTCATCCCGTCGCTGCCAAATCAGCGGCCCGGAGTCGAAGCCGGAACACATCAACATGGCGCATCCGCCCCCCCATATGAGCTGGGGCATTTTTTTGCCTTTCAGTTTCGCGTTATGGCGGGCCGTGTGGCGCGGGCCTCTCGGCTTCCATGTTGATCGAGAATGTTCCGACTTCGAACGCCCCACGGTCCGCCACCCAAATCTGTCGAAGGATTACTGGCGGCTCCTTTCTTCAACATGGAGTCGAAAAATGCACAAGCACACATCTCATCCGACTGAAATTCCTTCCTGCTTCATTCCTAATGTCTTCACCCGCCACAACCGTTTCCTCCACGCCTTCATGCAAGCCAACCAAGCCTGGTTCTGCGCCCAGGATCTAGGTCGCTTGATGGGCAAACCACTCAATGAACGCCTGACCCTCAAACTCGATCCCGACCAACGTCGCAGCGTCTGGCTGCGCAAGGACGGCAAAACGGTCGAAACCCTGATGGTCAGCGAATCCGGCATGTACGCCTTGCTGGTCCACCACTTCGTTCCGGAAAATCGCAATCTGCGTCAGTGGTTGAGCAACGAAGTCATACCCTCGCTGCGTGATGCGAAATCAGAGCCTGTGGAAAACCTGCCAAGCCTGAGCTCCTTGAATTGGGCCGGAGTTTCGGTGCCCTTGCTGCATTACCAACATCACGCCTGGATCAAGTGGCGAGACATGCCTGAGTTGATGCAGGTGTAGCACCCCTTCCCAATCGCCGGCACGTGCAGTTGAAGGGATAAGTCGGGCTGATCAAAAAGGGACGGACTTCACAGTCCGCCCCTTTGGTTTGAGTCCTCTCAATAAATTGTCCTGCTCAATGAGTTATATCCACATGAACGAGACTCGCAGCGTCAAACGAAACATCATCGAAATGATTCCATGTGATAGCTCGTTTGCAGAAGCGTCTCTCCATAAGCTCGACCAGCAATTCGTCCGACAGCAAGCAATAGATGCTGGCATAGCCGACGCTGATGCAGGCAGGTTAACCAGCCTGGCCACCGTGAAGGCCAAATGGCTATCACGGTAACCAGCCCTGCTCAAAACCTCGAAACACTCCTCATCGCATCCACCAGATACCTCATCGCAATCCTGTCGTTCTCCGACAACTCCCGATAGCGCTCCACCAACTTCATTTCCTCGTTATTGAGCCGACGCCTGCGTCGCCCCATGGCCAGGCATGGAAAGATTCCCAATATTTCGGTAATGCCTTGTACTTTCGACATGGACGATGTCCTTCTCTATACGTCAAAGAAAACTGCAACAAACCGCATCGCCCTAACCCTTTTTCAGCAGCGCCTCGTGCCAACTGAAACGCACCGGCCCGAAGGGCATAAACCGGTCATGTGCACAGAATAGAAATATTCCGGGCGCTGAAAAACAGTTTTTAGAGTAATTAGTCGAAAAAAGCAGATATGCCCTCTAAATCAGAAACCACTGTCGGAATTGTTTCCCGACATGTCTTGTTTCATTGCCGAGCCAGCGTCGTGCCATCAATCAATTTTGCTCTGCAATCGAACGGTTTAAGCTAGCCGGCATCTGTTTAAAAGTCCGTTGCGTTTGGCCGAAGGCATGTCCGAACCGATATTTCTGATCCAGCACGTGCCAGGAACGGCGCGGGATTGTTCACGACAGGTTGTATTTATGCACCGCAGGAACTTGCTCAAAGCCTCCATGGCTATCGCGGCCTACACCGGTTTGTCCGCCACCGGCCTGCTCGCCGCCCGCGCTTGGGCCGCCAGCGGCGGCACCGCTGATGGCGAGGCCACCGCGTTCGATTTCGAGGCGCTGAAGCTCCAGGCCAAACAGCTCGCCAGCAATCGCTACCAGGACACCAAACAACAGTTGCCGCCGACCCTGGCGAGCATGACGCCGCAGAACTTCAATGCGATCCGCTACGACGCCAACCACTCTTTGTGGAATGACCTGAACGGTCAGCTGGATGTGCAGTTTTTCCACGTCGGCATGGGATTCAAGCAGCCGGTACGCATGTACAGCGTCGACCCCAAGACCCGCCAGGCGCGTGAGGTGCATTTCCGCCCGTCGCTGTTCAACTATGAAAACACCACGGTCGACACCGCACAGCTCAAGGGCGACCTGGGTTTCTCCGGCTTCAAGTTGTTCAAGGCCCCGGAACTGGACAAGCACGACGTCGTGTCCTTCCTCGGCGCCAGTTACTTCCGAGCGGTGGACGCTACCGGCCAGTACGGTTTGTCGGCCCGCGGACTGGCCATCGACACCTACGCCAAGAAGCGCGAAGAATTCCCCGATTTCACCAAGTTCTGGTTCGAGACACCGGACAAGGACAGCACCCGCTTCGTGGTCTACGCCCTGCTCGACTCGCCGAGCGCCACCGGTGCCTACCGCTTCGATATCGACTGCCAGGCCGAGCGCGTAGTGATGGAAATTGATGCCCACGTCAATGCACGCACCGCCATCGATCAGTTGGGCATCGCGCCGATGACCAGCATGTTCAGCTGCGGCACCCACGAACGCCGGATGTGCGACACCATTCACCCGCAAATCCACGACTCCGATCGCCTGGCCATGTGGCGCGGCAACGGCGAGTGGATCTGCCGCCCGCTGAATAACCCGGCGACCCTGCAATTCAATGCCTTCGCCGACAAGGACCCGAAAGGTTTCGGCCTGGTGCAGACCGATCACGAGTTCGCCAGCTACCAGGACACCGTCGACTGGTACAGCCGCCGCCCGAGCCTGTGGGTCGAACCGACCACCGCCTGGGGCGAAGGCTCGGTCGACCTGCTGGAAATCCCCACCACCGGCGAAACCATGGACAACATCGTCGCTTTCTGGACCCCGAAGAAACCGGTGGCTGCCGGCGACTCGCTGAATTACGGCTACAAGCTCTACTGGAGCGCACTGCCACCGGTCGGCACACCACTGGCGCGAGTCAACGCCACCCGTTCCGGGATGGGCGGTTTCACCGAAGGCTGGGCGCCGGGCGAGCATTATCCGCCAGTCTGGGCCCGTCGTTTCGCCGTGGACTTCACTGGCGGCGGCCTGGACCGTTTGCCTGAAGGCGCGGGCATTGAGCCGGTCGTCACCTGCTCGAACGGCGAGGTCAAGGATTTCAGCATCCTGAAACTCGATGACATCAAGGGTTACCGTGTCCTGTTCGACTGGTACCCGACCAATGACAGCGTGGAGCCCGTCGAGCTGCGTCTGTTCATCCGCACCAACGACCGCACGCTGAGTGAGACCTGGTTGTACCAGTACTTCCCGCCAGCACCGGACAAGCGCAAATATCCCTGACATACCCTCCCCGTAGGAGCCTGCTTGCCGGCGATGGCGATCTCGAGACCGCTATCGCCGGCAAGCCGGCTCCTTCAGGAAGCGATTCAGACAATCCGCCATTCGGTTTTCCGAACGCGACCTGCGGGTCGGTTCGGTTAACCGGATCATTCAGCTTCAACATTCGCGCCATAAATATTTAATTTAGTTATAAATCAATGACTTAACCTATTAGCACTGGTCTGGCACGAGTCATGCTCTACACTTCTTCGACGAATGTCCTTTGCGCGTACTTATCAACGCGCTCAGGTGTTTTGCAGCACAAAAAGGGCCGATGAACTGGCTCCATAAAAAAAACAAAGTCGAGGAAAATTTGATGCGCATCGTTCCCCATATCCTGGGCGCAGCCATTGCTGCCGCTCTGATCAGCACTCCGGTTTTCGCCGCCGAACTCACCGGCACCCTGAAGAAGATCAAAGAGTCCGGCACCATCACCCTGGGCCATCGCGACGCTTCCATTCCGTTTTCCTACATTGCGGACGCTACCGGCAAACCGGTCGGCTACTCCCACGACATCCAGCTGAAAGTCGTCGAAGCCATCAAGAAAGACCTGGATATGCCGAACCTCCAGGTCAAGTACAACCTGGTGACTTCGCAAACCCGTATCCCACTGGTGCAGAACGGCACCGTGGACCTCGAGTGCGGTTCCACCACCAACAATGTCGAGCGTCAGCAGCAAGTCGACTTCTCCGTCGGCATCTTCGAAATCGGTACCCGCCTGCTGTCCAAGGCAGGCTCCCAGTACAAGGATTTCGACGATCTGAAAGGCAAGAACGTCGTGACCACCGCTGGCACCACGTCCGAGCGCATCCTCAAATCGATGAACGCCGACAAGCAGATGGGCATGAACGTCATCTCCGCCAAGGACCACGGCGAATCCTTCCAGATGCTGGAATCGGGTCGTGCCGTGGCCTTCATGATGGACGACGCCCTACTGGCCGGTGAAGCCGCCAAGGCCAAGAAGGCCGATGACTGGGCCGTGACCGGTACTCCACAATCCTTCGAAATCTACGGCTGCATGGTGCGCAAAGGCGACGAGCCGTTCAAAAAGGCTGTGGATGACGCCATCAAGGCCACCTACGCATCGGGCGAGATCAACAAGATCTACGAAAAATGGTTCATGCAGCCAATCCCGCCAAAAGGCCTGAACCTGAACTTCCCGATGAGCAACGAACTCAAGGCCCTGATCGCCAATCCGACCGATAAAGCGGCTGACGAAAAGAAATCCTGATTTCTGACTAACCTTACCTCCTGACAGGGCGCGTGCCCTTTCAGGAGGTGGTCACTTCCTGCTGGCATTTTTTGGAAACACTCGAACCGGTGGCTGCCGAGCCGGGGGCGTGTGCCTGACGTAAAGATCAGGCGGGAACGGAGCTTCCCCCAAGCGGGCACTTGTACATCGATTGAACTGAGGGGAGACCCTAATGAATTACAACTGGGACTGGGGCGTGTTCTTCAAGTCCACCGGCGTGGGCAGCGAGACTTATCTCGACTGGTACGTGACCGGTCTGGGCTGGACCATCGCCATCGCCATCGTGGCCTGGATCATTGCCCTGACACTGGGCTCGATCCTGGGCGTCATGCGTACCGTGCCGAATCGCATCGTATCGGGCATCGCCACCTGCTACGTCGAACTCTTCCGTAACGTGCCGCTGCTGGTTCAGCTGTTCATCTGGTACTTCCTGGTACCCGACCTGCTGCCGGCCGACCTGCAAGAGTGGTACAAGCAGGACCTGAACCCGACCACCTCGGCCTTCCTCAGCGTCGTCGTGTGCCTGGGCCTGTTCACCACCGCCCGGGTTTGCGAACAGGTGCGCACCGGTATCCAGGCCCTGCCAAAAGGCCAGGAATCCGCGGCCCGTGCCATGGGTTTCAAGCTGCCGCAGATCTACTGGAACGTGCTGCTGCCCCAGGCCTACCGGATCATCATTCCGCCGCTTACCTCGGAATTCCTGAACGTTTTCAAGAACACCTCCGTGGCCTCGCTGATCGGCTTGATGGAATTGCTCGCGCAGACCAAACAGACCGCCGAGTTCTCCGCCAACCTGTTCGAAGCCTTCACCCTGGCAACGCTGATCTACTTCACCCTGAACATGAGCCTGATGTTGCTGATGCGTCTGGTCGAGAAGAAAGTCGCCGTACCGGGCCTGATCTCCGTAGGGGGTAAATGATGGAATTCGACTTCTCGGGCATCATCCCGGCCATTCCCGGTTTGTGGAACGGCATGATCATGACCCTCAAGCTGATGGCCATGGGCGTGGTCGGCGGGATCATCCTCGGCACGATCCTGGCGCTGTGCCGTCTGTCCCACAACAAACTGCTGTCGAACCTGGCTGGCGCCTACGTCAACTACTTCCGCTCGATTCCGCTGCTGCTGGTGATCACCTGGTTCTACCTGGCGGTGCCGTTCGTACTGCGCTGGATCACCGGCGAAGACACGCCGATCGGCGCGTTCGCCTCGTGCATCGTGGCGTTCATGATGTTCGAAGCGGCGTACTTCTGCGAAATCGTCCGTGCTGGCGTGCAGTCGATTCCCAAGGGCCAGATGGGCGCTGCCCAGGCACTGGGCATGAGCTACGGCCAGATGATGCGCCTGATCATCCTGCCGCAAGCGTTCCGCAAGATGACCCCGCTGCTGCTGCAGCAGAGCATCATCCTGTTTCAGGACACCTCGCTGGTCTACGCCGTCGGCCTGGTGGACTTCCTCAATGCTTCGCGCGCCAGCGGCGACATCATTGGCCGCTCCAATGAGTTCCTGGTTTTCGCCGGTCTCGTGTACTTCATCATCAGCTTTGCCGCCTCGCAGCTGGTCAAGCGTCTGCAAAAAAGGTTCGCCGTATGATCTCTATCAAAAGCATCAACAAGTGGTATGGGGACTTCCAGGTACTGACTGATTGCAGCACCGAGGTCAAAAAAGGCGAAGTGATCGTGGTGTGCGGGCCATCCGGCTCCGGCAAGTCGACGCTGATCAAGTGCGTCAACGCCCTGGAACCGTTCCAGAAGGGTGACATCGTGGTCGACGGCACCTCCATCGCCGACCCGAAAACCAACCTGCCGAAACTGCGTTCGCGCGTGGGCATGGTGTTCCAGCACTTCGAGCTGTTCCCGCACCTGACCATCACCGAAAACCTGACCATCGCGCAGATCAAGGTGCTGGGCCGCAGCAAGGAAGAAGCCACCAAGAAAGGCCTGCAACTGCTCGAACGTGTCGGCCTGTCGGCTCACGCCCACAAGCACCCGGGTCAACTGTCCGGTGGCCAACAGCAGCGTGTGGCGATTGCCCGTGCGCTGGCGATGGACCCGATCGTCATGCTGTTCGACGAACCGACCTCGGCGCTGGACCCGGAAATGGTCAACGAAGTGCTCGACGTGATGGTGCAACTGGCCCACGAAGGCATGACCATGATGTGCGTGACCCACGAAATGGGCTTCGCCCGTAAAGTGGCTGACCGCGTCATCTTCATGGACCAGGGCAAGATCATTGAAGACTGCAAGAAAGAAGAGTTCTTCGGCGACATCAGCCACCGTGCCGAACGTACGCAGCACTTCCTCAACAAGATCTTGCAGCACTAAGCAAACACCGCTCCCTCTGTGGAGGCGGGCTTGTGTGGCGAGGGGGCTTGCCCCCGTTGGGTCGCGAAGCGGCCCCGGCATTGCAAAGTCGAACCGCGTGGGTAGGGTTTACGACTGCTGCGCAGCCGAACGGGGCGATGCGGCGATCCGGCAAGCCCCCTCGCCACAGAGCCGGCTCCTACAAGGACCGGTGCAAGGTTCAGATTTGTGTTGTGGTTGACCCAAGGCATCTGTGATGAAATGCGACCCCAATCTTTATCGCGCAACGTCGCCATCACTCGCCGTGAAACCCCGTCTGGTTCGTCATTTGTTCCTGCCGCCCCTGATCATCGCCATGATGATCGGACTGGGCTATATCGGCTTCTGGATCAGTGAGCACTACGGCATCCGCAGCCTCAGCGAAAACGGCCAGCGCCAGCTGGAACTGCACGCCCGTGCCGTCGAAAGCGAAATCAGCAAATACACCTACCTGCCCAGCCTGCTGGAACTCGAAACCAGTGTTTCGCAGCTGCTGGCCGACCCGACCCCGGAACACCGGCAAGCGGTCAACGATTACCTTGAAGGCCTGAACCGGCGCAGCCGCAGTCGGGCCATCTACGTGATGGACACCACCGGCCGCGTCATGGCCACCAGCAACTGGCGCGATGTCGACAGTTACCTGGGTGAAGACCTGTCCTTTCGCGCCTATTTCCAGAACGCCGTGCGCGGTCAGCCCGGGCGTTTCTATGGCATCGGCAGCACCAACGGCGAACCCGGTTACTACCTGGCCCATGGACTGGAAGAGCACGGCAAGATCATCGGCGTCGCCGTGGTCAAGGTCCGCCTGGAAGCCATGGAAGAACGCTGGCAGCGGGCGCGCCTGGAAGCCTTCGTCAGCGACGAGAACGGCATCATCATTCTGTCCAGCGATCCGGCCCGGCGCTTGAAGTCGGTGGTGCCGCTGAGTGAAGAAACCAAGGAAAAGCTCGCCCGCAGCCTGCAGTACTACTGGTTCCCGCTCAACGAACTGCAACCGCTGGCCCGGGAAACCCTGTCCGAGGGCGTGGAAAAACTCACGTTCCCGGCCAACAGCGAACTGGTGTCCGACGATGAAAACATCAGCTACCTGTCGCAAACCCGGCAGTTGAGCGATACGCCGTGGAATTTCACCCTGCTCACGCCGCTCCAGGACTTGCGTCGTGAAGCGATCAACCAGGGGATTCTGGTGGCCGTGGCCTTTGCCCTCTGCGCCTTTCTGTTGATCGCCTGGAACGAACGGCGCAAGGTGATCGCCACCCGTCTCGCGGCCCGGGAAGCCTTGCAGGAAGCCAACAATCAGCTGGAGCGTCGGATTACCGAACGCACCACCGACCTGCGCGCCAGCAACGAACGGCTCAAGGGCCAGATCCGCGAGCGCCGGCACGCCGAAGAGACCTTGCGCCGCGCCCAGGATGAGCTGGTACAGGCCGGAAAACTCGCGGCCATCGGCCAGATGTCCACCAGCATCGCCCACGAACTGAACCAGCCGCTGGCGGCGCTGCGCACCTTGTCGGGCAATACCGTGCGCTTCCTCGAACGCGGCCAGCTCGATGTGGCCAGCACCAACCTCAAGACCATCAACGAACTGATCGACCGCATGGGCCGGATCACCGCCAGCCTGCGCTCGTTTGCCCGCCGCGGTGACGACAAGGGCCAGGCCTGCCTCGGCAAAGGCGTGGACGCGGCCTTGCAATTGCTCGGCGGCCGGGTGGAAAACATTCAGCTGCAACTGCACCGCGATTTCACCGATGTGCAGGTGCAGATCGACCAGACCCGCCTGGAGCAGATTCTGGTCAACCTGATCGGCAACGCCCTCGACGCCATGCAAGCGCAGCCGCAACCCGAGTTGTGGCTCGAAGGCGAAGCGTTCGATGGCAAATATCGCCTGCGGGTGCGTGACAACGGTCACGGCATCGACGCCGAAGCGCGCAAGCACCTGTTCGAGCCCTTCTTCACCACCAAACCCGGCGAACAGGGCCTGGGCCTGGGCCTGACCCTTTCCGCCAGCCTCGCCGCCGCCACCGGCGGTCACCTGGGTGTCGAGCACCCGGCCAGCGGTGGTACCGCATTCGTCCTCAGTTTACCGTTGGTAAGCCCCACTCCCGCCGAGCCAATATGAACAACGACCTTAGTGTATTGATCGTCGAAGACGACCCCCATGTGCTGCTCGGCTGCCAACAGGCGCTGACCCTGGAAGACATTCCCTGCATTGGCGTGGGCAGCGCCGAAGAAGCCCTGGAGCGCGTCGGCGACAACTTCGCCGGCATCGTTGTCAGCGACATTCGCCTGCCGGGCATCGATGGCCTGGAATTGCTGACCCGCCTCAAGGCCCGCGACCGCAGCTTGCCGGTGGTGCTGATCACCGGGCACGGCGACATCTCCATGGCCGTCGGCGCGATGCAGAAAGGCGCCTACGACTTCATGGAAAAGCCGTTCTCCCCGGAGCGCCTGGTGGACGTGGCCCGCCGCGCGCTGGAGCAACGCAGCCTGGCGCGGGAGGTGTCGTCGCTGCGCCGGCAACTGGCCGAGCGCGACTCCCTCGAAGGGCGGATCATCGGTCGCTCGCCGGCCATGCAGAACCTGCGGGAACTGATCGCCAACGTTGCCGATACCTCGGCCAACGTGTTGATCGAAGGCGAGACCGGCACCGGCAAGGAACTGGTTGCGCGCTGCCTGCATGATTTCAGTCGGCGGCACACCAAGCAGTTCGTCGCCCTGAACTGCGGCGGCCTGCCGGAAAACCTCTTCGAAAGCGAAATCTTCGGCCACGAGGCCAACGCCTTTACGGGTGCGGGCAAACGCCGGATCGGCAAGATCGAACACGCCGACGGCGGCACGCTGTTCCTCGACGAAGTGGAAAGCATGCCCCTGCCCTTGCAGATCAAACTGCTGCGGGTGCTACAGGAGCGCACCCTCGAACGCCTCGGTTCGAACCAGAGCGTGGCAGTGGATTGCCGGGTGATCGCGGCGACCAAATCCGACCTCGTCGAGTCGAGCAAGGCCGGCGAATTCCGCAGCGACCTGTACTACCGCCTCAACGTGGTGACCCTGGAACTGCCGCCGCTGCGTGAACGCCGTGAAGACATCCTGCAGCTGTTCGAACACTTCCTGCAGCAGTCATCCCTGCGCTTCGACCGCATCGCGCCGGAGCTGGACAACCAGACCGTATCGAACCTGATGAGCCACGACTGGCCGGGTAACGTGCGTGAACTGCGCAACGTCGCCGAGCGTTTTGCCCTGGGCCTGCCGGCGTTCAAGAAAACCGCTGCCGGCGGTGGCAACCAGAGCCTGGCCTTTGCCGAAGCGGTGGAAGCGTTCGAGCGCAACCTGCTCAGCGATGCCTTGCTACGCAGCGGCGGCAACCTGACCCAGGCCAGCCAGGAACTGGGCATGGCCAAGACCACGTTGTTCGACAAAGTGAAAAAGTACGGCCTGAGTCATTAAGTGTGGACCTGATTCTCAAAGCAACCCTGGTGACTGTCTGGCTACGTATCCAGACTAGAGCCAGGTCCCCTGTGGGAGCGGGCTTGCTCGCGAAAGCGGTGTGTCAGTCAACTTAAATACCAACTGACACTCCCTCTTCGCGAGCAAGCCCGCTCCCACAGGAGTATTGGGCGATCCCGGGATTTGTGCCTGGCGGCAGCCCCCTGTAGGAGCTGGCTTGCCAGCGATGGCGGTGTGTCATGGTGAAAACATTGAGGGGTTAGAGAAGGTTGCGATCGGCCACAGGCTCGATCTGCGCCCAGTGCGAAGAGTCTTCACGGTGCTCGCGCAAGTACGGCAACACCGCCGCCAGCAACGGCGCCTTGAAAGCTTCCTGGAAGCGATGGGCCAGGCCCGGAATCAGGATCAACTGACTGCCACGCAGATGCGCCGCCAGATGCACGCCGTGCATCACCGGCAGCAACGGGTCGGCCGTGCCATGCACCACCAGCGCCGGCACCCGCAACTGGTTGAGCAGCGCCACCCGGCTCGGCTCCGCGAGAATGGCCATGATCTGGCGCTTCACGCCCTCGGGATTGAACGCCCGGTCATAGGACTGCGCGGCCTGATGCAGCAGCGCCTGGCGATCGTCGGTGACCATCGGGCTGCCCAGGGCCGCCAACAAGTCGGCCTGCTGCTCCAGGGCCACTTCGCGGTTCGGTGCGCCGCGCCGGGCCAGCAACTGCACCAGCGCCGCACTCGGCGCCGGCAAGCCTTCGGCCCCGGAGCTGGTCATGATCAGGGTCAGGCTCTCGACCCGCTGCGGTGCCATGGCCGCCATGTGCTGGGCGATCATCCCGCCCATGCTGGCGCCCAACACGTGGAATTGATCGATGTGCAAGGCGTCCATCAAGCCCAGGCCATCGTCGGCCATGTCGGTCAGCGAGTAGGGCGACGACACCGGTAATCCGAGTTTGTAGCGCAGCACTTCGAAGGTCAGGTTGGCTTCAGGCGGTGCTTGCCGCCAGGTCGACAGACCGACATCGCGATTGTCATAGCGGATCACCCGAAAGCCCTGCTGGCACAGGGCGACCACCACCTCATCCGGCCAGTGAATCAACTGCCCGCCCAGGCCCATCACCAGCAACAAGGCCGGGTCCGACGCACGACCGATGCTCTGGTACGCCAGGCTTACCTGGGCCAGATCCACCCGTTCGGTCGGAACATTGACGTCACAACGCGAAGCCGCAAAGGACGGCAGGCCGAACAACAGCGCGGCCAAAAAAACGATTCGTGAAAAGAATGAAGCACCCATGACAAAACACCAAAACGCAGAACCCCAGTAGAGCGCGAGTCTGATGAAGTTTGTTCAAGCGCGCTGCCACAGTTCCATGACAGTTTGATGAAGAGTGCCGAGCGGTCATCCGGCGTCAGATTCAACCTCACCATAACTATGTACCACCCGAGCTCCTGTCGACTGCCGCCTAATGCCTGTACCGCCGGCACGGCCCGGTCTTTTGGAGACTCATCGTCATGGTTGACGAAACCACCCCCCTTGCAGCCAATTTCGGCCTTACCTTCCCTTTGCCCGCGAACCCGGATCAAGGCCTGAGCCTGAGCGCCTCGGCGCGCTGGGAAGAATGCCGCGAACAATGGCTCAGCCTCATGGCGCAGAGCCCGCAAGCCCACCTCGACTCCGATTGGTGGAGCTCACGCGCGCTCGGCACCGATCGTTCGCGCCGGGCGCAGGCTATCCACTTGTATCGCCAGCATTTCGAGACGTCGAGCCAATGGGCATTTGCCCAGGGCATCCTGGATGCCGGGCAGGTCAAGATGCTGATGGCGATGATCGACCCGCCAGCGCAAACAACAACGCCTGACGCACACTCGGTGTATGTCGAACAACTGAATCTCAAGGATGACAAAGAACTGTCTACCCAGCTGTCAGGTGCCTTGGTCATCACCCGGGATACCGATCAGCCGGTCACTCAGTTGTTGTACCTGCCTTCGCATTCATCCGCCTGGATGACCTTTCAAAGCCGCATTGAACTGGAGCGCTGGTTGATCGAACATCAACCGCAGCGGTTCGAGCAGCCCCGGTTGTCGACGGACACGGTCAAGGTCAAGTACACCGCCCTCGACAAGACGGTGCTGCACACCAGCGCCGAAGCCCTGTTGTCGCGCTTGTCCGTCGCCCCCGCAGACCGACCCGATAATGCTGCCGCGCTGGTCGCGCCCCCCGACCCATCGCATGCGCAGACAGACGACAACGCCGCCCTGTTCGGCCAGCTAAGCCCCGAGATCCCTTTGGGTATGCGTCACCGTGCACTGGCACGACAACGGGCGGCACTGGAGGCGTTGCTCGGTGATGATTTTACCGGTACCGCCGACGATCCGCGCCTGCAACGCCTGCAACGGCAACTCGACGCCCTCACCACAGCCGAGCAGGCCAGCAACACCGCCGCGACGGCGCTGCTGGACATGGCCGATGCACTCAAATGGCTGGAGCTGCGCCACCAGCCAGGCGCGCATTACGCTGCTTTACACCAGGCACGCCAGGACGGCTTGCGCGCCGAAGCCGAACTGCAATTGAGCCTGAATCAGATCAACAGTGAAGAGCATCAGTGGCTCATCAGCGTGCTGGATGCCCCCGATCAGCCCCGTGCAGCCGACCTGGTGGTCGCGCGGCTGGAACTGTCGGCAACGGACACCGAAGGCGATACACCCCGCACGCAAACCGAGGAGCTGGACGGCGTTCTGCTGTTTGCCAAACCCTCGGCGTTACTGGCGCATTCGACCGACAGCCTGTTGCTCTACTGGCCCGGACGCTTCGGTGGACTGCAACGCTTTGCCTCCAGGCAGCAGCTGGAACAGTCACTGTTCAAACGCCCGGCCAACGACCCTGCCCTGGCACTGCACGTCTTGGCGCTCAATGGCCCGCCGTTTGAATACGCCTTGCAGACCCAGCTTCACAGCTGTGAACAACAGGCGGCCCGGATCATCGCGGCCAATCCTGTGCCGTCGCGTGCCAGCGAACGTGCGGTCGAACTGGAAAAACTGCGCGAACAGACCCTCGCCCGCCTGACCGTGCCCCATTCGGCCGCCCGGGAGTTGGTGTACGCACACATCGTCGAACAAACCCGCAGCAGTGCGCTGGCCGCTCAACTGCCATCGTGGCATCGCGAACTGTCGACCGTGCAGCGTGAGCGCCTCAAGACGCTGTTCAAGTCCTGTATCGCCGCGATGCGACGCTCCCAGCAGTGGTTCGAACGCGAGCTGCCGCCCCGGGAAGCCTTCGCCATCAAGGCTATCGACGCCCGGCTGCGCCAGGACTTCAACCTCAGCCAGCAGGTGGAGGTGCTGCTCGACGTTCCCGATTCAACCAACTGGCGCAAAGTCGTGATGGAAGGCGCGGCACCCGGCACCCCTCAACAAAACGTGCTGATCGCCAGCGAACAGCGCAGCAAACTGCCCCTCGGTGAGCTGACGCTGAGCAACATCGATCAGGAAATGTGGTGGCGACTGTCGTTCATGAAGGTTGAGGTCAGCGGTGCCGACGCCGCACAACAGCAGAAACTGAAAAGCACCATAAATGCGTCCTGGCTGCGCAAGCTGGTCACCGAGCTGGATCTGGCCGGGAAGTATGAAACGCTGATCCGCGAGACCTTCCTCGGCCCCTCGACGGCCTCGGCGTTCAGTCATGAATATCGGCACGAATGCCTGAGCGAACCCTGGCGCCTGATGCTTCGCCTGCAAGGCGAGTTCGCCGTGCTGGCAAAGGACATCGATGCCAACGGCCAGCGCGTGCTGGAAATCGCCATCGACGCTACCAGCCGTGAAGCCTTTGCCAGCGACGGCAAGCGCATCAAATTGTTGCCGGCACACCTGACGGTGGGCGGCAAGGACACCCACGCCGAGGGACCGAGCACGTTGTCCGGTGTCACCTTTATCGTCGAGCACATCAGCGGCCTGACCCTGCTGTATCTGCCCGACAGTCCCGACGGCGTTTTTCTGCGCCAGTTCGACAGCCTCGAGCAGGCACGGATGCGCCTGTTCAACGACTGCCTGCGCGACCCGATGGTCAACTACCTGGCCGGCCGTGCCTTGAAGGGGGATTTCGCCCACCACGTCAGCCGGATCAATCAGGCCCGGGTGAAAAATTTCGACGGCTTGATCGGCGTCGGTACGCCCTGGCCAGCCAGCACCTCCCTGGCAGCGCATTTGCTGAATGCGCACATGGGCCGTTTGCTGGAAGCCCATCGGGCAACTTCGCGCTCCAATGATGCGTTGTACCTGGAACAGGTCGCCTTGAAGTCCGGCGCCATGTTCAATTACCTGAAAATGGCCGTGGGCATGTTGCCCTTCATCGGTACGGCCATCGCCCTGTACGACGCCTGGAACAGCGCCAACCTGGCGGTGGCGGCGTTCCTGCGCGGTGATGTCGGCCATGGCCTGGCCGAGGTGGAAGCGGTGCTGTTGTCGCTGATCGACGCGGCCATGGATATTGCCTCCGGCACCATTTCCACCCCAGCTGGCGTCCGCGCCGCCACGCGCAGCCGTCAGTGGCGGGCGCTGGGCAAGAGTCCGAGGGCCTTGCAAGTGTCGACGCCACGCCACGCGCGACTGTCCCTGGAACGCTTCAAGGGTTATGAATATGAAAAGCCGATTTCCCTCGCGGGCCTGCAACCGGGCAGCGAAGGCCTTTATCGCAATGTGTATCGACACGCCGACGGCGACTTCATGCTCAGCCAGGGGCGAATCTACCGCATCGAACTGGCGGACAATCCGCCGCACTGGCGCTTGAGCGGCACCTCTACGCGGACCTACAAACAGCCGATAGCACTCGATGAAGCGGGCCAGTGGAACACTCACTATAGGGTGTACGGTACCGTGATCGAAGGCGGCGGCGTGGGTGGCGGTGCCGTGCTCGGGCACATGGCCGACGGGCTCGACCCGCTCTGGCCTGCCGCCATTCGCCGCTGGCTGCCGCGCTGGTGGACGGACCGCGCCTTGCGTCGACAATTGACCCTGACCCATACCGCCGACGCCTACACCCGACAACTCGATACCCTGACCCGCAGCAGCAGCAACACGCTGGAGCACTACTTTGGCCTCGAACCCGCCCAGCGCCCGGCCTTTCGCGCCCGTGCCGATGCAGCCTGCGCGAGCGATATCGACATCGCCCAGGCTCACTACCTGAATCTCGATGAGCTGATGCTGTACAGCCATGGCCGCAAACGTGCACAAATCGAAGACATTCAAAGCCGTTGCGCCTGGGTCATCGTCGACCGCTCGGTGCGACGGATCGGTCTGCTCAAGGAACGGCTGCTGGAGCACCTCGACCGTATCGAACAATTGGTCAACCGCTCGGACACTACGCCGGGCACCGATACCGTCGCCCATTTGCAGCTCATGGCACAACGCAAGGAGGCCCGCAAAGACTTTCTCAATGACTTCGATCAAGTCTATGTGACAGTAGAGGAAGCCAATCGCTGGAACCGCCGGATCACTAACCGGGCGCAAAAATCGAAGATGGCACACGACATGGCGATCGTGAATGAGAAATTCAGCGACGCCAATCACTTCTATCTGAAAACCGCACACACCCTGGAAATCATCACCCACTATGACGCGGTGACCGACCTGTCCTGGACGTACTTCCACTTGCAGTTGAAAACGGCCCGCAACAAGCTCGGGCGCGCGTTGCTGACCCAACACCAGCTACCCCACGTGAGCGCAAGCGTCAGTCAGCGCAACAAAGTTCTCGAAGACTGCCTGACCGCTTATGCCGAGTTCCGTCGCCAGTTGGGCGCCTGGACACTCGGCTATCCACAGCACCTGGACCTGGAGCACGTCACGGTGTTTCTGGATAACCTGGACAAGGTTGAAGACTTTGCACGCCAAGCCATCAAGACGCGCCCTTCGGTGGTGCCCAAGGAAGGCCGGCCCGGACAGCAATTGTTCGAGACCGAAGACAACCAGTTGCTGATCGGTATCGCCAGCACCGACGCCGTCACCCGGCAAAAGCGCTTCACCGTCGAAGGGGTCGGTGGCCACACGGAAACCTGGCTGCCACGCTCCAATGGCAAATATCACCTCAGCGAGCCAACGGGCTCCGTGCAGCCGGAACTGCCGACGGATGTCGGGCCATTGCTGGCAGAAGCCAGGAAAAGGCTGGAGGCGGCAAACGCCTACACCCGCAAAGTCGAAGGCTACGCGCGGCAGGACATGCTGCCGGTCGACCTCGAACACATGATGGGCAGCGAGGCCACCGAACTGACCATGCGCGCCCGGGCCATCGAACGCTTGTCCCCCACTGATGCCGTAGCGCTGCAACTGCGCAATCGGGCGGATGAGATGCTACGCACCGGGCGCAGCCTGCGCATCGATCAAAGCATGAACAGCAAGACCCCGACCGAAGGTTATCTGGACTATCTGCGTGAACAGCAAGTGGTGGATATTCGCAAGGAAGGCCAATTGCGCGACTTGGGCAAGCGCACCGACGGACGACGGGATTTCCTGCAGGAGTACGAGGTGCGCGATCTGCGCAGCGAACCGGCGCAAACCCTGTGGTACGCCCACTTCCACTACACCTCGACGAAACCGCAATTCAGCGACTTCGTCAAAGGCCATCTGAAATTACCGTCTCAACGTAACCTCGGCCTGCAATGGCAGAAGGACGTGGCCGCCGGCGGCGGTACGGTCGAGGCGATCTGGCGCGGTGACATTGGCAAACCGCTGGGTAACAAACACTTTTCCACGCTGTGAAGCAGCCACGGCGGAGCATGTAATGTGCTCCGCCGTGCTGATGGTCGACAGCGGCACCAACATGAGACAAACTCAACCTTTTCGATTTATCGACAAGTTTCTCTCATGGAGCCCCCGGTGCTTGAAATCCGTCACCTCAAGACCCTGCACGCCTTGCGCGAAGCCGACAGCCTGGTGGATGCGGCCGACCGCCTGCACCTGACCCAATCGGCCCTGTCCCACCAGTTCAAGGAGCTGGAGGAGCGCATGGGCATGCCGCTGTTCGTGCGCAAGACCAAACCGGTACGCTTCACCAGCGCCGGGTTGCGCCTGCTGCAACTGGCCGACGCCACCCTGCCGCTGCTGCGCGCCGCCGAGCGCGACATCAGTCGCCTGGCCGGGGGTACCGCCGGGCGCCTGCACATGGCCATCGAATGCCACAGCTGCTTCCAGTGGCTGATGCCGACCATCGACCAGTTCCGCGATGCCTGGCCGGAAGTCGAGCTGGACCTGGCTTCCGGGTTCTCCTTCGCCCCGTTGCCGGCCCTGGCCCGTGGCGATCTGGACCTGGTGGTGACTTCCGATCCGCTGGACCTGGCCGGGATCACCTATGTACCGCTGTTCACTTATGAAGCGATGCTCGCGGTAGCCAACCAGCATCGCCTGGCCGGCAAGGCCTATATCGTCCCCGAAGACCTGCTCCCGGAAACCTTGATCACCTACCCGGTGGAACGGGACCGGCTGGACATTTTCACCCGTTTCCTCGAACCCGCCGACATCGAGCCGGCTCAGGTCCGCACCTCGGAACTGACAGTGATGATGATGCAACTGGTGGCCAGCGGTCGCGGCGTGTGCGGCATGCCCCATTGGGCACTGCATGAGTACAGCTCGCGGGGTTACGTGAAGGCCAAGCGGCTGGGTGAGAAAGGTTTGTTCGCCACGCTGTATGCGGCGATCCGCGCCGACATGCTCGATGCGCCGTACATGCGTGATTTCCTGCTGACGGCCAAGGACACGTCGTTTTCGACGTTGGATGGGGTGAGTGCGGTTCGATAAAACAATTAAACGATGCGGTCTTTGTGGCGAGGGGGCTTGCCCCCGTTCGGCTGCGAAGCAGTCGCGAAACCTGCAAGCGCAGTGAACCTGAAGGAATGCAAAGGGAGCGCTTCGCACTCCAACGGGGGCAAGCCCCCTCGCCACAAAAGCCCGCTCCCACAGGGATCTTGGTGATCCTTAGAGTTCGCGCCACATATGCAGCTTGTCGAAGTAATCCTCCCCCACTCGCACAGCCATCGGCTCCAGGCCGAACTGGACGAAACCGCAGCGCTGGTAGAGGTTGAACGCGGCAGCGTTGCCGGCGGTGACGGTCAACTGGATCAGGCGCACACCCGCATGGTCCTGCGCCTCGGCCAATGCGGCCTGAACCAGTTTATAGCCGAGCCCGCGCTGACGGACCCTGGCGGTCACGTACATGCCAAACAGCGTCACCTTGTGCCGGGCCTTTTCCCTGGGCTCGAACGCGAGGCCGACAATGCCGGCCAACCGGCCCTCTTCGAACGCCCCGAGCACCACGTCCAGCTTGCCGGTCAGGCGCGATTCCCACCAGCCCAGCGGCATCGCCGCCCGCTCACGCACACTCGAGGTGAAGGCCTGCGGATGCAGGTCGTAGGCCTCAAGCATCAGCGCCCGATAGTCCAGGGCATGGCTGGCATCCAGTCGCTCGATCCACATGTTCAGGCCATCCGTTTTTGCTCAAGCATCAACCGCACCGCCAGGGCCGACAACACGAAGCCCATGAAATAGCGCTGCATCGCCAGCCAGGCCGGATTGTTGACGAACCACGAGGCGATGCCCGCGGCAAACATGGCGATCAGCAAGTTGACGCAGAAACTGACGCTGATCTGGGTCAGGCCGAGGATGATGCTCTGGCTGAACACCGAGCCGTGCTCCGGCGTGATGAACTGCGGAAACACCGACAGATAGAACACCGCGATTTTCGGGTTCAGGGCACTGGTCAGAAAGCCCATGGTGATCAGCTTGCGTGACGAGTCCGGGGGCAGCTGCTGCGCCTCGAACGGCGAGCGCGCGCCAGGTTTTACCGCCTGCCAGGCCAGCCACAACAGGTACAGCGCACCGGCCCACTTCAACACCTCATAGGCCACCGGCACCGCGAGGAACACCGCCGTCAGACCGGCGGCGGCAGCGAACAGGTGCACGAGAAAACCGGCGACCACCCCAAGCAACGAGATCACCCCGGCCTTGCGCCCCTGGCAGATCGAACGAGAGATCAGGTAGATCATGTTCGGCCCCGGCGTGAGCACCATCAGCAACGCGGCAGCGGCAAAAATCAGCAGGTCTTGAAGCGGGATCATGGGCGAAGTCCTTTGCGTAATGATCAAGCGATCGCGGTCAACGATGCTCGATAAAACGGCAGGATCAGGTCCTGTGTCAATGGCGCCAAGGTGACATCGCCGTCGGTGGCCGGGTCGATCCAGATCACTTCTTCGATTTCCGCCGCGGGTGTCACGTCGACATCGATGTGCAGCTGAAAAATCTCGGCGTGTACGACATGCCCCGGCTCATTGGCGGCCGGTGCCGAGAAGTGACCGAGGTAGACGGCCTGCGCCGGGTCGATGTCCAGACCCAGCTCTTCTTCCAGCTCCCGGGCGAGGGCATGGACCGGCAATTCATGCGGCTCGATCTTGCCACCCGGCTGCATGAACGCCGTGGTCCCGCGCTTGCGCACCAGCAACGTGCGGCCGTCAGGGCCGATCAGCAGGGCAGCGGCGATGCGGATAATCCCGGAGGTTGGCATGGAAAACGTCGACATAAACAGAAGCCCCTTGACTCAAAAACGCCAAGGATCACATGTCCGCCCTGTAGGAGCGAGCTTGCTCGCGATGGTCGTGAACGAAAACGCGTAAAACCAGAGGCCCATCGGCGCCCTCAGGTTTATCGCGAGCAAGCTCGCTCCTACAGTTTCCTTTACGCCGCTTCCTGGAAATCCATCTCCGGCGGCTGCCGCCGGAAACCGCCAGTCAACACTGCCAGGTACACCACGCCAATCGCCAGCCAGCTCAAGCCCAGGTACACCGCCAAGTGATCGAGGCTGACCATCAGCCACAAATCCGCTGCCAGGCCGATGAACGGGAACAGCAGGAACAGCACGAACTCGCGCGGGCCTTTTTTCTCGCCACCGATCCAGTAATGGAATATCACCGACAGGTTGACCAGGCTGAACGCCAGGAACGCGCCGAAGTTGATGAACGAGGTCGAGGTGGTGACGTCCAGTTTCAGTGCCAGCAACGCCACCACCGCGCACAGCAGGATGCTGTTGATCGGCGTGCCGAAGCGTTCGTGCAAGGTGCCGAAGAACGCTTTTGGCAGCACGCCGTCGCGGCCCATGGCGTACAGCAGCCGTGAACCGCTGGCCTGGGCCGACAACCCCGAGGCGAACTGGCCGACGATCAGGCCGATCAGGAAGATCGAGACGAACAGGTCGCCACCGATGTTGCGGGCAATTTCATAGGCCGCCGAGTCGACGTTGTCGAACTGGAACGACGGATGAGCAATCTGCACGAAGTACGACACACCGACAAAAATCAGCCCGCCGATCAAGGTGATCAACATGATCGCCCGGGGAATGGTACGGCGTGGGTCGCGGGTTTCTTCGGTCAGGGTGCTGACCGCGTCGAAGCCGAGGAACGAGTAACAGGCGATGGCCGCGCCACTCATGATCAGCGGCATCTGCATGTCGCCGTTGAAGAACGGTTTGACTGACCACAATGGTGTGCTCGCATCACCGCCGATGTAATGCACGCACAACACGACGAAGGCGATCAGCACCAGGAACTGCACCAGCATCAGCAGGGCGTTGATGCCATTGGCCAGTTTCAGGCCGACGATATTGATCGCGCTAGTGATACCGATGAACGCCAGCACCCAGATCCACTGCGGCACGGCCGGGAATGCGGAGTTGAGGTAGGCCGCGCCGATCAGCCAGATCGCCATCGGCAGGAACAGGTAATCGAGCAGCACCGCCCAACCGGCAATGAACCCGAGTTTCGGGCTGATGGCCTTGCGCACATAGCTGTAGGCCGAGCCGGCCACCGGGAAGGCCGAGGCCATGCGCCCGTAGCTCATGGCGGTGAAAAACATCGCCACCAGCGCCGCGAGGTACGCGGCGGGCACCATGCCGGCGGTGGATTGGGCGAGGATGCCAAAGGTGCCGAGCACAATGATCGGTGTCATGTAGGCGATGCCAAACAGCACCACCGACCCCAGTGACAGGGTGCGTTGCAAACGAGCCATGAGCGACTACTCCGAATTTTATTGGATTTATGGCAGAGCCGAGTTCGGCGCAAATTACGGGTGTTGCGTTGTTGTTCTTGGTTCAACTGGCAAATAGGTGTGTCGTCTGTCAGGGCCTCTTCGCGAGCAAGCCCGCTCCCACATTTGATCTCGGGCGTTCACACAACCAATGTGGGAGCGGGCTTGCTCGCGAAGGGGCCAGTACAAACCAAAAAGAACCCGGATCAGCTCTTGGGAATCAGCAGCTCGCGCAATCCTGAAACATGCTCAACCACGTCCCCCGGCAACCTCAGCCGCTGATCATCCAGGTAGCGATAATCCTGGCGCGCCGCTGTCAGCTGGTTCAGGTCCAGCTCCACCGCGAACTGCCCTTCCTCGCGTCCGGCTTCGAACAACAAGCTGCCCAGCGGATCGACCAACGCACTGCCGCCGGCAAACAACAAACCACCGTCACCCTCTTCCACCCGGTTGACCATCAGCGCAAAGGCCTGGTTTTCCTGGGCGCGGGCCATGATCGCGGTGCGGTGGGTCGGGCCGTACGGGTCCATGTTGCCGTTGGTGACGATCAACAGTTCCGCCCCCAGTTGCGCCAGGGCGCGGGCGCTTTCGGGGAATTCGATGTCGTAGCAAATCAGCAGGCCTACGCGCACGCCGTTCCACAGGCAGGTGGCGTAGCGATCGCCCGCCTCGTAGACACCGCGATCCGAGGCCCACAAGTGAGTCTTGCGGTACTTCAGCGCGATGCCTTCGGGGGTGATCAGCAGCGTGGTGTTATAGAAACGGCCGTTGTCGTTTTCGGCCATGCCGATGGCCACGGCAATTTTGCGCTCGCGGGCGGCGGCGATCACCGCACTGACGGAGGGACCCTCCAGCGCCTCGGCCACCTCGGCCACGGTCTCGGCCGAAGGGAAGCCCATCAGGTGGCCTTCAGGAAACATGATCAATTGCGTGTCGACTGCGCATGCAGCAATGGCCGCCAGGGTGCGTTCGAGGTTGTAAGCCGTATCGTTGTCACGGCCTGCCAATTGGGCGAGTTCGACCTTCATGGGTATTCCTTGTTATGGGCCGGGCGGCAGAAAGATTGCCCGGTCAGTGTCTGTGCGCCAGTATGCGCAGCAAGCAACCGGGCGGGGAATTACGCCGCTGGGGTAACACGATAGGGGTAGATGCATGACACTCTCGTTGGACGACATCGCCTGGCACCGCTCGGTGGGGCAACTGATCGACGCCCTGGACAAGCCCAATTTCTGGACCCAGCTTGTACGTCTACTGGATCAGTACGTGCCCTTCGACAGCTGGGTGGCCCTGCTTTTCAGCGCCGACCAGCGCCCGCAGGTGTTCGCCGAATGTCCCGGCGAGGACGGCGGCCCCGACCCGTTGTTCCAGGATTACCTGCGTGGCCTGTACCTGCTCGACCCGTTCTACATCGCCTGCCGCGAGCAATCGCGCACCGGGCTGTATCGCCTGTCGGAAGTGGCCCCGGAGCACTTCGAGCTGACCGAGTATTACCAGCGCTACTTTCGTCTGAATGTGGTGGCCGACGAAATCCAGTTCAATTGCCAGCTCGAAGGCGACCGCACGCTGTGCCTGTCACTGGGCAGCAAGCAGCGCTTCAGCGGCCAGCAGATTGCCTTGTTGTCGTTGATCCAGCCCTGGGTGCTCGGTTTGCTGCGCCAGCGTCTACCCTATGAAATCAACGAAGTCGTGGCCCTGGCCCCCGCACCGCCGCAAGCCGACTGGCGGGTGCAACTGGAAGCTTCGGTGCAGCAGCTCAAAGGCGCGCAGTTGACGGTCCGGGAGCTGGATGTCGGGCGTTTGATGCTCAGCGGTTGCTCCAGCAAGGAAATCGCCCGTAAGCTGGAAATCTCTGTCGAAACCGTGAAAGTCCATAAGAAACACATGTACAGCAAGCTGGGAATCAAATCCCAGTCCGAGCTGTTTTCGATTTTTCTCCAGGCACAAAATGCCTGATGCCCATGAGGTGCTTTGCTTGATGTGGGAGCGGGCTTGCTCGCGAAAGCGGTGTGTCAGTCAACAAAGGTGCTGGATGTGACTCCGTCTTCGCGAGCAAGCCCGCTCCCACAGTGTTTGCGTTTAGCCAAAAATTTGAGTCCGAACCCAAGGAACCCGTATGAGCCTGTCACTCCTGAGCCGCTACGCCTTCTTTGCCGTCTGCGTGATCTTCACCCTCGCCAGCCTGCCCTTTCTTCAATACGACTGGCTCTGGCCGATTACCGCTGTCACTGCCGTCCTCAGCCTGATCGGCCTGTTCGACTTGCTGCAAAGTCCGCACGCAGTGCGGCGCAACTATCCCATCCTCGGCAATATCCGTTATCTGGTCGAAGGCATCCGCCCGGAAATCCGCCAGTACCTGCTCGAATCCGACAGCGACGCCCTGCCCTTCTCCCGCGCCCAGCGCTCGCTGGTCTATTCCCGAGCCAAGAACGAAACCGCCGACAAACCCTTCGGCACGCTGATTGACGTGTACCAGTCGGGGTTCGAATTCATCGGCCACTCCATGCGCCCGGCACCCTTGAGCGACCCGAGCGGTTTCCGCGTCACCGTCGGCGGCCCGCAGTGCACCCAGCCGTATTCGGCGTCGGTGTTCAACATCTCGGCCATGAGTTTCGGTTCCCTCAGCGCCAACGCCATCCGCGCGCTGAACCAGGGCGCCAAGCTCGGCAATTTCGCCCATGACACCGGCGAAGGCAGCATCAGCCCCTATCACCGGGAAAACGGTGGCGACCTGACCTGGGAACTGGGCAGCGGTTACTTTGGCTGCCGCACCAGCGACGGGCGCTTCGACCCGGAGCGCTTCGCGGCGCAAGCCCGGACGCCGCAGGTGCGGATGATCGAAATCAAGATGAGCCAGGGCGCCAAGCCCGGTCACGGCGGCATCCTGCCCAAGCACAAGGTCACCCGGGAAATCGCCGAAACCCGCGGCATCCTGATGGGCGAAGACTGCGTGTCACCGTCGCGCCACAGCGCGTTTTCCACGCCCATCGAAATGATGCATTTCATCGCACAACTGCGTGAACTGTCCGGCGGAAAACCGGTGGGCTTCAAATTCTGCCTCGGTCATCCGTGGGAATTCATGGGCATCGCCAAGGCCATGCTGGAGACCGGCATCCTCCCGGACTTCATCGTCGTTGACGGCAAGGAAGGCGGCACCGGCGCGGCGCCTGTGGAGTTCACCGACCACATCGGCGTGCCGATGCGCGAAGGCCTGCTGTTCGTGCACAACACCCTGGTGGGCCTGAACCTGCGGGACAAGATCAAGCTCGGCGCCAGCGGCAAGATCGTCAGCGCCTTCGACATCGCCAGCGTGCTCGCCATCGGTGCCGACTGGGCCAACTCGGCGCGCGGCTTCATGTTCGCCATCGGCTGCATCCAGTCGCAGAGCTGCCACACCAACAAATGCCCGACCGGCGTCGCCACCCAGGACACCCTGCGCCAGCGCGCGCTGGTGGTGCCGGACAAGGCCCAGCGCGTATTCAACTTCCACCGCAACACCCTCAAGGCCCTGGCGGAAATGCTCGCCGCCGCCGGCCTCGAACATCCGTCGCAGTTGTCCGCCAAGCACCTGGTGCGACGCATGTCGGCGACCGAGATCAAGCTGTTCTCGCAGTTGCACGTGTTCCTCAAGCCGGGGGAATTGCTGACCGGTGAAGTGAATGGCGAGTTCTACTCGCGGATGTGGCAGATGGCCCGGGCGGACAGTTTCGAGCCCCATGAAATAGAGGCCGCGTAACCTCGCCGCCCCGGTCGAAATGGCGTCTCACCAATGCAGCGTTTTGATCGGGGGCGGCTCTTTCATCACGATAAAACCGTAATCACCGATCAGGTAAATCCGGTAGTACTGGCTGTCCACCAGCGCCGGATAACCCTGATAGCCGACCCGCGTCGCATTGCGCCGCTCCCGCTCCGCCACCACATTGGTGATACCTGCTTTCGGCAGATTCTCCGCCAGCATGTAGAAGTCGATATTGAGCAGGTAGTGCAACACTGGCATCTGCTTGAACGAGCCGGCCGCCGCCGTTAACCAGTGGTCCGAATAGCTCACCGAAAGGTAAATCAGCCTGGCCTCGCGCAGCGCCTGACGGCTGGCGATGTCGTACGAAAGGCTGGCCAGCGCCGTGGACGCGAAGGTTTTCTGCATCGTCAGCACCCGGCCATAGGCGAACGACAACGACAGCATCGCCAGCAACGGAATGATCAACAACAGTGGCAGTCGCTCATGGATCGACGCCAACGCCAGATGACTCAAATAAAACAGCAACACCAGCAGCACAGCGAAGCCCATCAAGGTTCGGGCGCCCTCGTTGAAGTCACGGAAAAACAGCGCGACACCGGACACCAGCAACGTCACCACCGGCACGGCCAGCAAACACATCAGGCCGATCAACAGTTTCTTCGGCGCGCTGTCCTGGCGCGCCGCTACGCGCCCTCCCAACTGCACCGCCCCGACCAACGCAAACAGCAGCAACCCGCCGAACACCCAGAGCCATCCGCCATGGAACAGCAGCACGACTTTTTCCAGGACCCGGCCGATGTTGATCTCGATCTGCAACAAGGGGTCGCCCGCCCAATCGAGCAGCAATGTGCGATTCGAGCCCATGAACGGATAAGCACTGATGCTGTAGATGAACCCGCCGAGGATCACCTGCGCGGCTTTCCAGCCCAGCAAGTCGCGCCACGGCAACGGCGACGTCTTATCGTTGGCGGCCCTGAGCAACTCCAGGCAACACAGGCCCAGGAACACATTCAGGCTGATCTGATACAAGCCCAGCGCCAGTGCAATCAGGAACGCGGGCACCAGCCATTGCACGCTGCGCCACGGATGACGAAAGGTAATGGCGTAGATCACCGCGACCAGGCTCAGGGTCGTAGCGGGTCCGTCGTATTGGTAGGACAGGTTCTGCAGAAAGAACGGGTTGTACCAGAGCGGCAATACCACCAGGCAACTGCCGATGGTCGGCCGGGGACAGTAATGGAATGCCAGACTGGTCAGCGCCGATGCCATGGCCAGCATGGCGATCAACAAGGGCAAGGGAAAGACGTTCGGTGCGGCATGGCTGAAGGTCAACGCGTTGTAGAACAGCTGGGCAAAGAGCCGTCCCTGCTCGGACCAGGCCAAGCCCGCCGCCAGCGAGCGCCAGTTGTCATCGATGTAGGGATAGTCCGCGAGGATCAACGGCAGGACAAACAAGAAGGTCGCGAACAGAAAAAACCGCCAGACCTGATGCCGGCTGAGCTCGCGAACGAAGAAGTCGCTGAGCCGGCCCATGCTAGCGCCTGCCCCGGTCTTTGCCACCGACGATGTCCTTGATCACATAACGCGGCCGGTGCTTGGCCTCGATGTAGATGCGCCCGATGTACTCGCCGAGGATGCCGATGCCGATCAGCTGCACGCCGCCGAGAAACAGGATCGCGGTCATCAGCGACGGATAACCGGGGACGCTGTTGCCGAAGAAAATCTTGTCCAGCACCATGTACACCGCGTAAAGCACCGCGAAAATCGAAAGGCCGCCACCGACGTAGGTCCACAAGCGCAGCGGCACGGTGCTGAACGAGGTCACGCCCTCCAGTGCCAGGTTCCACAGCTTCCAGCCATTGAACTTGCTGTTCCCCGCCACCCTGCCTGCCCGTTCGAACTCCACCACCACGGTGTTGAAACCTGCCCACGACAACACACCTTTCATGAACAACTGATGCTCGGGCAGGGAGCGGATCACGTCGACCACCTTGCGATCCATCAGCCGGAAGTCGCCGACGTTTTCCTCGATGCGGGTGTAGGCGATGCGATTGAGCACATGGTAGAAAATCGACGCGCTGTGGCGCCTGAGGTAGCCGTCGACATCACGATTGCGGCGCTTGGCGAGTACCACATCGGCGCCCTTTTGCCATTGCTCGACCAATAACGGGATGACACTGATCGGATCCTGCAGATCGACATCCATGGGAATCACGGCATCGCCGCTGGCGTGCTCCAGGCCGGCAAACAGCGCCGGTTCCTTGCCGAAGTTGCGCGAGAAATTGATCAGCATGACCTGATCATCCGCCTGGGCCAGTGCCGTAGCCTGTTCGGCCGTGCGGTCGGAGCTGCCGTCGTTGATGAAGACGATTTCAACCTCGGCGTCGCGCAGCACCAGCTCGCGGCGCACGGCCTGGTAAAACAGGTTGATTGACTGCTCTTCGTTGAACACCGGGACAATGAGCGAGATTTTCATTGATCACGCTCGCGAAACACCAGGTATTTGCAATACAGGAATCCGAACACCAGGCTCAACGCTGAAAACAGGGCTACGGTGAGCAAGCCGTGCAATCGCCAGATGTCGCCCAGATGGCCGACACCCAGGCTCAACGCCCCCATGCCCGAAACAAACAGCAGATATCCGCCGACCGAGGCACTGGCGGCGAAGGTAAATTGCGCGTTCATGTAGAAGGAAAACGACGCTGCCACGCAGAAGGCCGCCAGGTTGCTGAGCGCCTGACTGAGGCCGGCCGCCACGCTCAGCAGGAAAAAGACCTGCCAGTGGATCAGGGTGTTGGCGACCCCGATCACCGTGTAACTGGACAGCCCCTTCCACAACAGTCTCATGTGAGGCTCCCGTTTCAAGAACGTTGTACTTGTTAGTATTTGAGCCTGTCTACTGTCAGAAATCGCAGGTTGAAGGACCTTTCAGACCAGCGGTTAAGCCTTCAGGCAACACCCGAGACATCCGGTAATATCCCGGTTTTGCAATTGCCCGCGAATCAGTCCACCCTGCGCCCCGCCGCTTGGGCGCGCGACCTTCTGCACCCGCGGCCAATCCTATTTTCACCCGCTGTTACGAGCCTGCTGTCATGACGTTAGCGCGCGATCACCGGATCGACTTTTTTCGTGGTCTGGCACTGATCTTCATCTTTTGGGATCACGTGCCTCACAATCCTTTGGGGCAAATCACCCTGCGTAACTTCGGTTTCAGCGATGCTGCCGAAGTTTTCGTGTTTCTGGCCGGTTACGCGGCGGTGCTGGCGTACGGCAAAGTCCTGGCACGTGAAGGCTTTCTGATCGCCTGCGTGAAAATCCTGCGCCGCGCCTGGGTGCTCTACGTGGTGCATATCTTCCTGCTGGCGATGCTGATGGGCATTGTGTTTTTCGCCAACAGCCACGTGGAAACACGGGATCTAGTAGAAGAAATGGGCATGCACCACTTCATCAGCAACCCTCAGCAGGCCCTGATCGATGAACTGCTGTTGCGCTTCAAGCCAAACCTGATGGACCCATTGCCGCTGTACATCGTGCTGTTGGCCGGCTTGCCCTTGGTGTTGCCGATACTGGTGCGCAAGGCCTGGGTGGTGGTCGCGATGTCAGTGGCGCTGTATCTGATGGTGCCTCTGGCTGGCTGGAACTTGGCGGCCATCAAGGACGGCGTGTGGTATTTCAACCCGGTTGCCTGGCAGTTGCTGTTCGTACTCGGCGGCGCCGCTGCGATTCACAGCCAGCGCCCGCGCGTGCCCGGACCCCGCCCACTGCTGCGCCAGCCGTTGTTTGTCGGTGCAGCGCTGTATGTGGTGGCCGCGGGGGTGTTGACCGTCCTGTGGCGCTGGCCGGACCTACACGATGCGATGGTGCCGGCGAGCTTGCAGAACGTCCTGTACCCCATCAGCAAGACCAACCTGTCCCCCGTGCGCCTGCTGCATTTTCTCGCCCTGGCCTACGTCACGGCGAAACTGATTCCCGACAGCGGATGGACGCAAAACTGGCTGGCGCAGCAAAGTTGCCGCATGGGTCGTTTCTCGCTGGAGATTTTCTGTCTGGGCGTGCTGCTGGCGCCCTTGGCGGACATGGTCAATGCGCTGACCGACGACGCTTTTGCCATGCAGATCTTCACAGCGATGGTGGGTGCCGGGTTGATGGCGTTGCTGGCGGCATGGCTGGAGTTCAACAAGCGGTTGACCCGAGCGACGCAGACGACAACTGCTTAACTGATCCCTGTGGCGAGGGGGCTTGCCCCCGTTCGGCTGCGCAGCAGTCGCAAAACAGGTAAAACGCGGTGTGCCAGACGATCAACCGTCACAGTTTTTAGCGCCGCTTCGCAGCGCAACAGGGGCAAGCCCCCTCGCCACAAAAACACCCGGCCATAGTTAATTGTCTATCAACAAAAAGCCCCGATCAATTCGACCGGGGCTTTTGCTTTTCAAGCGTTACAACTTACGAAACCGAACGCGTCGCACCTTGCGAAACATTCGTCGGTTGCAGCTTGAACACATAGAACAGCACCGTCAGCAGCACCAGGAACGCAGGCCCCACATACAGCGCCACACGGGTGTCCGGGAAGTACGCCATCAGGCCGACCACCAGCACCAGGAACGCCAGCGCCAGGTACGAGCTGACCGGATACAGCCACATGCGGTACTTCAGCCCTGCTCGCTCGCTGGCGCTCAGGCCTTTGCGGAACTTGAGCTGGGCCAGCAGGATCATCACCCAGGTCCAGATTGCGCCGAAGGTGGCAATCGCCGTCACCCAGACAAAGACCTTTTCCGGCACCAGATAGTTGAGCAACACGCCCAGCAGCAAGGCGCCAATCGACAGCAGCAGCGCACGCCGCGGCACACCGTTGCTCGACGTTTTGGCGAAACCCGCCGGGGCCTGGCCGTTCTGCGCCAGGCTGTAGAGCATGCGCCCGGTGCTGAAGATCCCGCCGTTGCAGGACGACAGCGCAGCGGTGATCACCACGAAGTTGATGATGCCGGCGGCGGTCTTGATGCCCAGACGTTCGAAGGTCATCACGAACGGACTGCCCTGGGTACCGATTTCGTTCCACGGGTAGATCGACAAGATCACGAACAACGCGCCGACGTAGAACAGCAGAATCCGCCAGAACACCGAGCCGATGGCGTTGGGGATGGTTTTCTGCGGGTTCTTCGCCTCACCGGCGGTCAGGCCGATCATCTCCACGCCGAGGTAGGCGAACATCACCATTTGCAGGGACATCAACACGCCTTGCATGCCGTTGGGCATGAAGCCGCCGTGGGTCCACAGGTTGGAAATCCCCAGGGCCACGCCGTCGTTGCCGAAACCGAAAGCGATAATGCCGATGCCGCCAAACACCATCGCAACGATGGTGACGATCTTGATCAGGGCAAACCAGAACTCGAATTCGCCGAAGGCCTTGACTGCGATCAGGTTGATCGAGCCCATGCTGATCAACGCAGCGAGCGCCCAGATCCAGCGCGGGACATCGGGAAACCAGATGCCCATGTAGACCGCCACGGCAGTGATTTCCGCGACGCAGGTCACCAGCCACAGGAACCAGTAGTTCCAGCCGGTCAGGAAGCCCGCCAACGGGCCGAGGTAGTCTTGGGCGTAACGGCTGAACGAGCCGGCGACCGGGTTATGCACAGCCATCTCGCCGAGGGCGCGCATGATCACCAGGATCGCCAGACCGCCGATGATGTAAGACAGCATGATGGCCGGACCGGCCATTTCGATGGCCTTGGCCGAGCCCAGGAACAGGCCGACGCCGATACAGGCACCGAGTGCCATCAGGCGAATATGCCGCTCGCCGAGTTCACGTTTAAGCGGACCGCCCTGAGCGGTCTCGCCTTGGGGCAGGTGATTGCCTACGGGCATGGGGGACAACCTCGTCTTGTTATTGGATATGACCACCGAGTGGCGAAGCGCAGACCGATAAGCCATCACTTCCCGAACCGGCCCGCCTCGTGGGCAACGCCGCCTTGTAGGAAAAACCTGCAAGATCAGTGGGAAAAGCGGCGCCGAGTATTGCACAACAATGGTGCATCGTCATGCCCCTGCCAAAGCCGTATTTACCCTAAAAAAGGCTCTAGTTCGGTCATTACAGACCGCCACCACGCTTCAGCCGCAGCAACACCTGTGGCGAGGGGGCTTGCCCCCGTTGCGCTGCGAAGCGGCGCTAAAACCTGCGACTGGTGGTTGTCTGGCACGCCGCAGTTTCCTGTTTTACGACTGCTTCGCAGCCGAACGGGGGCAAGCCCCCTCGCCACAAAAACAACAAAAGCCTTCTCATGCCGTTATTCCTTCACAGGTATCAGAGTTTTCACTCAACACAAGCAGAGCTGCCCTGGACAACCGGGTACTAGCCTTGAATGTGCAATTGAAAACCTCAAGGGAAGCAATGGAATGCCAACTCAGCCCAACTCCCATCGCTTGCGTCTGGGCCGATACTCCGAGAGCGGCCGGGCCTATCTGATCACCGCCGTTGTTCATGATCGCCAACCGGTCTTTTCGGATTGGCATTTGGGACGTTTGCTTGTTGCAGAACTGCGCAGGGCGCATGAGTCCAACGCAGTGAGTTCCTTTGCTTGGGTGGTCATGCCCGATCACTTTCATTGGTTGATGCAGTTGGAGGAAGGCAATCTTGGACATGTCATCGGAGCCATCAAGTCACGTTGCACCCGCACACTGAATGAAGTCACCGGCCGCCATGGCCCACTCTGGCAAACCGGCTACCACGACCGGGCCATTCGCGACGGAGAAGATCTCCTGCCGTTTGCTCGCTACATTGTTGCCAATCCACTCAGGGCAGGGCTTGTAGATAAAATTGGCGACTATCCGCTCTGGGATGCGTGCTGGCTGTAAACAGACGCCCATACGCCAAACACTTTGTGGCGAGGGGGCTTGCCCCCATTGCGCTGCGAAGCGGCGCTAAAACCTGCGACTGGTGATTGTCTGACACAGCGTGTTTACCTGTTTTACGACTGCTGCGCAGCCGAACGGGGGCAAGCCCCCTCGCCACAATGGTTCCATTTGGCCTACTTATTGGTGTGTCCGTGCATCATTCTGCCCTGCACATTTTTTTCACCCTCGCCAACCACCGTCTAAGCTTCAGTCAAGTCCGATCAATCTGCGTGAATGGATCAGTCGACTATGGGCGCTTTGTGGCAAACCGATTCGAGTAAAACCGTGGTCCCGACTGAAGGTGTGGATGAAGCGCCGTTACCTGAAAAACCCCGTCGTTCCAGGCACGGGTGGGGAGCGTTCTGGCTATTGCTGTTGATCATCGCGATTGTCGTGGGGTTGGCGGCTGCGAGGGAAATGCGTACCTCCAGGTTCCAGGCCCGGGAAGTCAGCAAATACGCCGCGTCATTGAACTATGAGCTCAAACCCGGGCCCAGCGATGCGATTCGCTATCCGGGCGATGGTCCGTTCGATCGGCGCCTGGGCTACAGCTCGCTGGATGAGTTCCTGCCGCGCCTGATCAAGCGCGATTTCGTCGTTGAGGCGCAAACGCGCTTTTCCCCGGAGCTGTTGAAGTACAGCGACAAGGGCCTGTTCGTGCCTTATGCCGAGAAAATCCAGGCCGGGCTGTCGATCACCGATTGCCGCGCAGCACCGCTGTACCAGTACAACTACCCGCAGCAGCTTTATTCGACCTTTGCCTCGATCCCGCCGGTGGTGGTCAACAGCCTGCTGTTTATCGAGAACCGCTTCCTGCTCGACCCCAAGCAACCGCTGGCCAACCCGGCGGTGGATTGGCCACGATTCGGCATGGCGGCGTGGTCGCAGGTGGCCAAGTTGTTGCACGTGCCCGGCCAATCCGCCGGTGGCAGTACCCTGGCCACGCAACTGGAGAAGTACCGGCATTCCCCCGATGGCTTGACGGTCAATGGCGCGGAAAAAATTCGCCAGATGATTTCCGCCACCGTACGCGCCTATCAGGCCGGGCCACAAACCCTCGAAGCCCGGCAGAACGTGGTTCGCGACTACCTCAACAGCGTGCCGCTGTCGGCTGTACCGGGCCATGGTGAAGTGCATGGCATGGCTGAGGGCTTGCGCGTCTGGTATGGATCCGATTTCAACCAGGCCAACGCCGCCCTGACCAGCACTGCGACGGATCCAAAAACCATGGCGGAAAAAGGCCTGGCCCTGCGTGAAATGCTGTCGCTGATGATCGCCCAGCGCCGCCCTTCTCACTACCTGACCAAGGGTCACGATGAACTGGCCGACCTCACCGACAGTCATATTCGCCTGCTGGCGCAAAACAATGTGATCGACGCGCCGTTCGCCGCCGCCGCGCTGGCCAGCAAAGTGGCCTACCGCGACTGGGCCACCCAGCCGACCATTCAACCGATCGAAACCAACAAAGGCATCAGTGTCGCGCGCAGCCGTCTGGCCGGCATGCTCAATCGCCCGCTGTACGACCTCGACCGCCTCGACCTGTCCGCCACCAGCACCCTGCAAGGCGAGTTGCAAACCGAGGCCACCGAGTACCTGAAAAAACTCGCCGACCCGGCTTTTGCCACGCAGATCGGCCTGATCGGCGAACGCCTCCTGACCACCACCAGCACCACCCAGGTACGCTACAGCTTCACCTTGTTTGAACTGACCCCGGACGGCTCGCGGGTTCGGGTGCAGACCGACAGCACCGACCAGCCATTCGATATCAACGAAGGCAGCAAACTGGAACTGGGCTCCACCGCGAAAATGCGCGTGCTGACCACCTACCTGCAAATCATCTCCGAACTGCACGACAAATACGCCGGCATGACCGTTCCCGAACTGAAGAAAGTCGACGTGCCGGATCAGGACCGCTTGAGCCGCTGGGCCGTCGATTACCTGATCGAAAACAAAGACCGCGACCTGCAAAAAATGCTCGGCGCCGCCCTGGACCGCAAATACTCCGCCAGCCCCGGCGAGGCGTTTTTCACAGGTGGCGGCCTGCATGTGTTCCATAACTTCCGCAAAGAGGACAACGGCCGGATACCGACCCTGCGCGATGCCCTGCGCGAGTCGATCAACCTGCCGTTCATTCGCCTGATGCGTGACCTGGTGCGCTATACCACCTACTCCGGCCCGAACAACCGTGCCGAACTGTTCCTCGACGACCGCGACCCGCGACGCCAGGAATACCTGGCCTCGTTCGCCGACCGCGAAGGGACTTCGTTCCTGCTCAAGTTCTGGAAGAAGTACCGGAACAAGGACACCCAGGAACGGCTCGACACCTTCCTTGACAGCATGCGTCCGACGCCGATCCGCATGGCCGCCGTCCATCGCTACCTGCTGCCACAGGCCAGCCAGGAAAGCTTCAATACCTTCGTGCGCTCGCACCTCAAGGGCACCAAGCTCACGGAAAAACTCACTGACGAGCGCCTGATAAGGCTCTACGAGGCCTACAGCCCCGGTGTCTACGACTTGCCGGACCAGGGCTTCATCGCCAAGGTTCACCCACTGGACCTGTGGCTGATGGGCTACCTGCTCAACCACCCCGACGCCGAGTGGAGCGACATCGTCAAAGCCAGCCAGTTCGAGCGCCAGGAGGTCTACAGCTGGCTGTTCAAAAGCAGGCACAAGGGCGCCCGTGACAGTCGCATCCGCACCATGCTGGAAATCGAGGCGTTCCTCGACATCCACCAGCGCTGGCAGAAAGTCGGCTATCCGTTCGATCACCTGGTGCCGTCACTGGCCACTGCCATCGGCAGCTCCGGCGACCGCCCGGCAGCCCTGGCGGAATTGATCGGCACCATCCTCAACGATGGCGTGCGCATGCCGACCCTGCGCATCGACAGCCTGCATTTCGCTGCGAACACCCCGTATGAAACCCAACTGATCAACGACCCGGACGTCGGCAAACGGGTGATGCCGTCCGAGGTAGCGACGGCCATGCGCGAAGCCCTTTCGCAAGTGGTGGATGCCGGTACGGCCAAACGTGTGGCCGGCAGCTTCAAACTGCCCGACGGTACTCCGTTGGCCATGGGTGGCAAGACCGGTACTGGCGACAACCGTATCGAAGCCATAGGCTCGGGCGGACGAATCCTCAGTTCGAAATCCCTCAACCGCACGGCCACGTTTGTGTTCTATATCGGCGACACCCACTTCGGCACACTGACCGCTTTCGTGCCGGGCCGCTCGGCGGAGAGCTTCACCTTCACCTCGGCGTTGCCGGTGCAGGTGCTCAAGGGCATGGCCCCGATCCTGACGCCGTACCTGCAACCAGGCACCCACACCATGTGCCAGCCAACCTCGGTAACCGAGGCAACCGTTCGCCGCTAGCCGCGGATCGGCACCGATGTCCGCGTGGCGGTAAACATGTATTTTTCACTCCTGTTTTTTGCCGGGTTCGGGACGATATAGACGTCATTCCGAACCTGTTTTTGCGCTTTTTTTACCTAAGGTACCTGCCTAGTCTGATCGCTCCATCCATGATCAACGGACGATCAAACCATGCACCACACGCACCGGA
Organism: Pseudomonas sp. A-R-19; assembly: GCF_019956575.1. Classification (NCBI taxonomy): domain Bacteria; kingdom Pseudomonadati; phylum Pseudomonadota; class Gammaproteobacteria; order Pseudomonadales; family Pseudomonadaceae; genus Pseudomonas; species Pseudomonas sp. A-R-19. The sequence continues at coordinate 94,476 of NZ_JAHBDR010000093.1, read as the reverse complement.
CTTCAGACTCGCTCGCCAACGACCCGACGGATCAAAGCGTCCATTTCGACCTGGTCAGGCAGGCCATCCCTTCCTGGCTGGCAGAAGCATCACTGTCTCGCATCACTGCGCTGAAGAATGATCGCGTGACCCTTCCCGCCTGGCAGCTGGACGCTGCACAGGCGCTACGGGAACGCTTGAAAAAGGACGTCAAACTCGGCTGGACCGCGCAAAACGATGTCGACCGGGCCCTGAGCGAATTGCAGGATGTCTACGCCTTCGCCAAACCCTTGTTGCAACAGGCGCTGAAGGACCGCTTCGGTGTCGAAGATGACGTCGAAGAGACCTGGTTGCGGCTGTATGCACCGGCAAAAACCTCATGGTGGGTGCATGACTTTTCCGCAGGCACCACCAGCCGCACCGTCTCGCTGCTGGATGCCGCCCTGCACAACTTTTCCCGCGACGAGGCATTCACCCAGGACTCGGAGTTCATCACCCGCCCCAACGCCCGTGGGCACTTCGGCGTAATAAAGCTCAAGCACAAGCTGAGCATCGAGCAGTTCAAATCGTTGTGCCGCGAACTGGATATCGGCGCCCGCTACCAACAACACCTGAACGAATTTCTGCTGTCGGACAACCCGGTGGCCGACACCGTCCTGCGCCACAAGGTCACCCTCAGTCACAAGACCGCGCTCAACATCGCGGCGCACATGGCGCTGATGAAAAAGGACATCGACCAGGAGGCCCATGACGTCGTGCAAGGCATGCTCGACGATCGCTCAAAGTTGCAATGGCGCGGGCAGCCCGTCAGCTATTACAACCTGTCGATGATGGACACGCGCCTGGTTGGCATTGTGCTGATTGCCCCCGATCTGGACACAGCCACAAGTACCGTACCGGTCATCGCCTATGTTCCCCATGACCCGGAGCATCCGCTCAAGCGATACCCGTCGATACTCGATTTCATGGCGGAGCTCACACGCCAGCTGCGCGACGGCACCTCCAGCAAAAGTTATCAACAGTACTTCAGCCAATTCGTGCCCCATCAGCAACGCGGCCTTTTTTTTGCCGGACTGAATGACCGCCTGAGCAATATCAAATGGCAACCGGTCCCACCTGGCTCCAGCTTGCCCACTTGGCGTGAAACACCCGTGGCCAACCCCGACTTGAAATTCAGCCTGTCGAACGTCAAGACCGACAAGGAAACCACGTTCAAGAAGGATCTTTGGGGCTACTACTACCAACAGAAGCTCAACAAGATTCTCAACGATGCGCGGGAAATCGCGATTTCCACCGACTACGCCGACCGCATGGCCCGCTGGGCCTGGTGGGATAACCTGGAAAAAATGCTGGCGGACATTCTCAACGTCGCGCTGCTGGTGGCGACGCCGTTTGTGCCAGGCCTGGGCGAACTGATGCTGGCCTACACCGCCTATCAACTGACGGACGAAGTGGTCGAGGGTATCGTCGATCTGGCCGAGGGCCATTTTGCCGAGTTTGCAGAACAAGTCATCAGCGTGCTGGAAAGCGTCGTCCAACTGGGCGCATTTGCGGCGGGTGGCGCAATCGGTAATGTCGCGCGAGCGAAACTCTCACCGTTCTTCGAGGGGCTGAAACCGGTGCAATTGGCAAACGGTGAGACGCGTTTGTGGAACCCTGACCTGACCCCGTACCAGCGACCCGATGTAGTTCTTGCGGCTGACGCCCAGCCGGATGGACAAGGTATTTACCAGCATCAAGGCCGGCGCATCTTGCGCCTGGACGATCAACACTTCGAAGTGCTGGACGACCCGGTCACAGGGCAACAGCGCATCCGCCATCCGCAGCGGTTCGATGCCTATGCACCGACACTGCGTCACAATGATCAGGGCGCCTGGGTCTGTGAAACGGAAAACCCGCGCGAGTGGGAAGGTTCGACATTGATGAGGCGCATTGGTCATACAACCGATGCCTTCAGCGACACGCAACTGGAGCAGATCCGTCAGATCAGCGGTACCGAAGAAGCCGAGCTGCGCCGGATGCACATCGAGCACGCCCCGCCCCCCCCCCTGCTGACCGACACCCTGCAACGCCTGGGGGCACCGGTGAATCCGCCTCCTGCGCTGCCCCCGGAAATGGCCGCACTTTTCAGCGGCTATCCCGAATTGCCTGAAACCGTCGCGCAAAAGATCTTCGCCGGTGCCACCCCGTCGGAGCGCCAGCAAATGACCCGGTACAAGCGCCTGCCCTTGCGCCTGAAAAGCCAGGCCCGGGAGCTTCAGTTCGAGACGCAGGCGGTCCGCGCCGCCCACGGCCTGTACGACGACGCGTTGGTCAGCGGCGATACCGAGCGCCTGGTGCTGGGCACCTTGCGCATGCAAACCGATATCTTCGGCAAGTTGCGCATCGAAATCCGCCAGGGCACGTTCGACGGCGAACTGCGCTGCAGCGCCGGGCCCGAAGATGCAGCACAAGTGCGGATCATGGTTCGCGACGAGTCCGGAGAATATGCAGTGCGCGACGCCGAGGACCGTCAGATCCATGCAGCCGATGATCTTCTTCCCGCGCTACTCCAGGCCATGGGCGGGGATGGACTGAGAGCGTTGGGATATCGACCGGGCGATACCGGGCTCTTCAAGCAATGGGTCATTGCCAAGATCGAGACGCCGGGCGAGCGCCGGACAGTTCTGGCCACGCCACCGATTCGTACCGTGGCCGAGCATGAGACCGTGCTGTTGGTGCGCGGTGCCGGGACCAGCCGTTCAGGCGCGACACTGCACGAACGGATTCAAGACCTGCATCCACATTTCAGCGAAAACGAGGTAGACATTTTTGCCCAGGCCCTGATCGAAAAGGGCGAGCCGATGAAACTTCTCGACGAACAGGAAAAAGACCTCGACGAACTACGCCGGACTGTCGAACTCTGGGAGCACCAATTCGCCGGACTTGATGCCGATAATCCGATGCCGCTACGCGGCACACGCCTGCACATTGCCGAGCGCCTGCTTGAGTGTTTCGAGCGAAAAAACAGTGAACTCGGCAACCGTGCCAATCCGGATGGCTATGCGCTGGATCTGTCACGGGAGCTTTCATCCGTGGATCTGGAAGCTTCATGGCCAAAACGACCGGAGCTGAAAAAATTCCTGGATAAAGTGACGGTACTGAAGCTCGACAACACGCGCTTCAAGGCAACGCCGGATGGCTTGCTGCAAGACTTCCCCAATCTGCGCGAACTCAGCGCCCGGCGTTGCGAGCTGAAGACGCTGCCCGACAGGATCGGCGCCATGCAGCGGCTGGAACGCCTGCAGTTGAGCGACAATGCCATTGTGCTTGATGCCGATGCAGTCCAGCGCCTCAAGCCACTGACCTATCTGGAAATACTCAGGCTCGATAACAACCCCTTGGCGATGGCGCCGGACATTGGGCGCATGCCCAGGCTCAAGCTTGTGGCCTTGAAAAACACCGGCCTGACCACCTGGCCCGACGGCACCCTGGGCAAAACCCGACCAAGGGGTTTTCTCCTGGACCTGCGGGACAATCCTCTCGGCGTTATTCCCGAGGTAGTGCCCGGCAGACCGCAGGCCTGGGTCATTGCCCGAACCCGACTCAACGTCGGTGATTTGTCAGAGACGAACCAACTGCAATACCAGGATATTCGTCACTCAGTGGGATTGCCTCCCGAGCCTCTGGTGATTTCTATCCCGGCGAATTACGGGGCCACTGCCAACGATTGGGCCAATGTACCGGGGTTGGGAGTAGAACGGATCAGCACTTTCCAGGAACTGTCCGACGACCCCCGGTCCCATGCGTTTATCGAAGTCCTGATCAACCAGGAACACTCGTCTGACTCTGTCGCTGGTGGCCCTGCTCGCCAGCAATTGGTACAGCGCATGGCACGCATGCTCGATGCCGTGCATATCGACACTCAGCTGCGCGAGCAGCTCTACACCATGGCCATCGCCCCCGTCGATTGCGCCGATGCCGGCGCGCAATTGTTCAACAGCATGGGCATTCGCGTACTCGCCTCCGAGGCCTATTCATTCACCACTGACCGTGCAGCGCTTCAGCGCAAACTGGTGACCCTGGCCAAAGGTGCCGCACGACTGGATCACGTCAACGAAGTTGCCCGGGCCGATGTCGCCAGTCGTGGCGGCAACCCTGATGACGTTGAAGTCTACCTGGCGTACCAGACCGGTCTCGCCTCGCGATTGAACTTGCCGTGGCAATCGCAAGGCATGTTGTACCGACCGGTTGCCGGCGTAACTGACGCCATGATTGATCAGGCGTACGACACGGCTCTGGCCTTGGGTGAAGGCGATGGCCTGATCAACACGATGCTTGAACAGGATTTCTGGGAGCACTACTTGCGTGAAACCTGGCCGACTGAAATGGAGGCGAACAAACGACTGTACCAGAGCAAATACGAGAAACTGGAGACCCTGCGTACAATCCAGCTTCAGTGGCTCGAGGCGACGCAGGACGTTCGCAAAGCCGACCTGCGCAACCAGCTCAAGGTACTCATGAACGATCTGCCGGTGCTGCCCACGGTAGTGTTTGCCGATGAGCCGATCAGCGAAGCAAGCTTCGACCGAATGCTCGTCGACCTCGGTAACAACGAAAAAGAACTGGCGAGACGCCTGACCCGAGAGGCCCTGCGCAAAGCTGGCCAATAATGGCCAAAGGCAGCCTGACCCATCAGGCTGCCGCACATCAAGGCGCTGCCGCGATGAATATCACTCGCACATTGCCGTAATAAACACCTGGTTTGTATCCGCCGGCGGGCACTTTCGGCTGGATCTCCAGCGGGAAGCGTCCACCGGCCCTGGCCTGGGCTGCCGATACCACTTCGCGCGGTTGCGGATCATGGCTCAACTCCAGGCCATTGAAACTGACGCGCAAAGAGATGTTCTGCTCGTCGCGCCCGTTGGACAAATAGGGTTCGGCTTCCAGCCGTGCCTCGATCGCGCTGGAGTCATGCTTGACGTCGAAGTTCTTGCGCATCCCCTCCAGGGTTTTGCTGTGAATGTTCCATGGTAATATCTGTTCGCGATGTATCCAGTCCGTTTCGGCCGGGATCACGTAAAACCCCAGTGTCGGAATGTCCACCGAGACATAGAACCGGTGTTCTTCCCGCGCCGCGAACGCCAGGGAACCCGCCAGCGCCATCACGCCAGCGCACATGCCGATGGCTGATTGCTTGATCATGTCTGCTACCTGCTACGTCAAAAACAAAATCGCGAGCAAGCACATGCCACTCGCCCCTGCGCTGTTACTGGCTGGCAATGCGCAACGCTTTTTTCGACGCGCCCTCGACCAGATTGAAACGGTACTCACGACCGGGTTTCTTTTCGAATTCGAAGGTTTTTCCCGCCAGAACGTGATGCTTGGTGACCGGCTCACACTCGGTTTCGTTTTTCAGCGAGCAGTTGCGAAACTCATCGATCAGCACCACGGTGTTGCCGTTGTTACGCAAGCGGTAAACACTGGCGCTGTCATCGATTACGCTGTCGAAGCGGCTGTTTTTCGGACGTACGAAAAACACCGTACCGAAACCGGTCATGACGTTGACCCCCGCCGACAAGTTCTCTTTGTAGGCTTCGCGCTCTTCACTCGACACGGCGAACTCGTCTTCTTTCTCCGGCACCACCGGCACGAAACGCACGCGAAAATAACGCTCGGTGTCACGGTCGCCCATGTGTAACAGGCGCGTGCCCTGCATGCCCTTGGCCGGCACGATCAGTCGCGCGGGGCTGGCCATCAAGCCATCCCGGCCACTACCGTCCGCTTGCGTCCTGACCGGTATTTCCTGGTGACCACCCTCGGCGTCGTAAACGATTTCGAGGATGTTGACCTTGACGAACGCCGTGCTGTCACCGCTGTTGAACACGCGCTTGAGGTAGGTGCTCTTCTCCCCGTCCAGATAGTCATACACCGTGCCGACGTTAATCTGCGGTCCGGCCGAAATGGCCAGGGAAAAACCGCTCAAACCCATCAACAGCAACAAACGCTTCATATCCATGAACCTCTTCACATTGAACAAAACACAACCTCCCTGTATCGATACGCGGCCCATCAGACTTCCGAGTCCCAGATCACCGTGACCCGACCTGCATAGTTGCCACCTCTGCCGGGCTGCAACATGAATTCCATAACGTATGGCGGTACTTCGAAATGCAGGATGCCGGGTGCCCTGTCCACGAAAAAGCCGGGCTGGAACTGTTGCGCGTTGGCTTGTCCGGTACGCAAGCGACGCCGCTTGACCGGTTGCCCGGACATATCGGTCAAGCCATCGGGCAGGCTGACGCTGACTTGCAGTTCCACCGCGTACTTGGTGACGGGGTCTCGAATCTGGCAATCGGTGACAATCCCTGGCGTCTCGCACTCCAACTGCATCTTGAAACGCGACGAGGCGGAGATCTTGAACGTCTGGTCTCGGAGCAGGCTCACTGGCCGACGCCCGGCCTGCAACCAGCTTTGCCAGCCGCCCGCCGGAACCAGTTGGACGTTTTCACCACCGGGAGGAATCTCTACCTGGAGGGTGTGCTCAACATCGAGATTGAAGTTGATGGTCAGGCTGTCATCGCTGGGCAACATGATGTCGCCCATGTCGAAATCACGTCCGGGACCGACCCCGTAGGTGTGGCTGCCGACATAGCGTCCAGGGGACATTTTCAGCGGATTGGGGGTGCGAAGCTCGTAGCCGATCTGAAACATGTCATAGCGCAGGCTTTCAATCCGGTAAGCGGCCGTCGGGACACAGCTACTGCCTGGTCGCGTCAACCAAAAAAACGAACGCCACGTCGGTTCGACAAACATGCCTCCGGTGTAGCCACAGGGTGCGGGCGGATAAGTCCAGTTGTACCCACTCCACAGCATCGCGTGCGCGTCCGGATTACTGTCGGGCGCGCCCTCACCGATGATGTTTTGAACCCGGTCCGGCAGGTAGTATCGGCCGCCAATCGATGCTATGCGCACCTGCAATATCGACGGCTCTCCGGTCTCTTGATGAACAACCTGTAGTGACGCCCACTCGGTCGGGGGCTTGAACATCGCACCTTTGCGCATATCGCTGTGCCGGGCTTCGATGGGGCCATTGGAATTGAATTCGATCGGCACCTGGATGCTGAAGATGGATAGCCCTTCGCAAAATGTCGGGTAAATGGAGCAGTGCCCGGTATACGGCGTCGTATTGATAAATTCGTTACGCATCGGGTTGCCCGGATCAGGCTTGAATGAAGCCGTGACCTCAATGGAGGCGGCCTGCGCCGACACCGAAACCACCAGACTGAAAAGCGCCACGAAAGAACGTAACAACCACCGTTCAATCCCATTGCAAGTCTTCACACGAAAACTCCCTGTAAAAATGACCCGTGTGGCGAACATCGGCCAAGGATGGCGGCGTGCTTGATCGCAGCGCGCACCTTCAGATTTCCGAATCCCAATACACCTTGACAGTGCCCGCATACCTGCCGCCGCTACCGGGTCGCAGCATGCCTTCCATCGAATGGGGCGGTACTTCGAAATGCAGGGTTCCCGGTGCTCGATCCACATAGAAACCGGGTTTGAAATACAGCTCATTCCCCGCACCCGTCTTCAGTCGCAAACGCCTCACAGGTTGTCCGGAAAGGTCGGTTATGCCATTGGGCAGGCTGACAAAGACGAACAGCTCGACTCGTCTGTTCAACTCGGAGTTTTCCAGTGCGCATTCGTTATTAATTCCAGGCCCGCAATCTATTAGCATCTTGAAACGTGACGACGCCGAGATGTTGAAGGTCTGATCGCGGAACAGGTTCACCGGACGCCGCCCTGCCTGCAGCCAGCTCTGCCAGCCACCGGCGGGCACCAGCTGGATCCTTTCGCCGCCGGGCGGAATCTCGACTTTGAGGGTGTGCTGAACATCCAGCACGAAATCCAGGGTCAGGTCCGAGTCGTTCGGAATCATGACATCGCCAAAGTCGAAGTCTCCGTTAGGGCCCAGGCTATAACTCAAGCTTCCGGTATATAGTCCCGATGACATGCCTAGCGGGTTGGGCGTACGCAGTTCATAGGCAAAATCCAGATAGTCATAGGTGATGGCCGGGATTGGAAAGTTGGCCACTTTTACGCAAGCGCGTTCATCTGGGGTTTTCCAGAAAAAAGCGTACGTTGTCGCCCCGAGAAAACCCATCCCAGTGGTTGTACAGGGGGGCGCTGGATACACCCAGCCTGCGCCTTTCCACAACCGACCGTGGCCTTCCGCTGGACTCGAGGCTCCGGTCAGATTGGCGGCCGTATCACTCAAGATATAATTGGAACCAACGCCGGAAATACGTACTTCGACTGTTTCAACGTCCCCCGTTTCCGCATTGATGACCGTCAATGAACGCCACCCCCCCGGCACCTTGAACATTGCGCTTTCGCGCGGTCCGGCATCGGCTTGAATCAGCTTGTTTGATACGACGCGCGTCATCAACCGGATGCTGAAGGTATCGCTATTACGGCAGATATCCGGGTAGTCCCCACAGTAGCCAGTGGATGGTGTCTGATTGATAAACTTGTTGCTTTGCGGGTTCGCGGAATCAGGTGTGAACAACGCCCTGATTTCATGATTCACCGCCTCGGCCGGTGTCGCCACAAACAACGCCAGCACGCACAGCCATTGCGGCATCCAAGTCTTGAGATTCACCATTCAACTGGCCTCCTGTCGAGTAAATGAGGCATCCGCCAAGGTGTCCGGCGTGCAACGCAAATCCCCGATCATCAAGACGTTGTTTTCACTGCGGTGTTTGTCGGTATCGAGCCGGAACTGGCACAGCAACTGATCGGCGTAACGCACTTCCAGGGTTGGCGAACCGGCATGCATTTCCATCGAGAAGAAGCCATCGACTTCACTCACGCCACGGCTGGCGTGGTTGATCACGTGGTGGCCCTTGAGCGGCCGGCCTTGCGGGTCGATCAGGCGCCCCAGCACGGTCAGGGTTTTCATTACGCGGACCTTGCGGTACTCCACGCCGCCCTTGTTCAGGTGATAGCGAGTACGACCCGGTTCGATACTGGCCGCCGGCGCGTGATTGCCTTCGAAGTCGAAGCTCACCGAACTGTTTTTGTAGGCGGTGAGCGGAATGAAATTGCGCCCCGGGCGCAACGCCGCGCTACCACCGCTGAGGTCGTCGGCCCGCAAGGCGATGCCGTCGATATCGGACTCGACGTCGACGATCATCCCCGCCCCTCGCCCCTGATGCTGACTCGTCAGGGCCATGCGTTGAGCACCGACGATCACCGAACTGTCCAGGTTCAAGCCTCCGGTGTAGTTACCGTTGAACGACGAACGCTGGATAAATCCGTCGCCGTTGATGGCATCGGTGCGAAAGTTCGCCAGGCTCGACAAGCCGACGCCATAGGTGTCGGTGAGCGCGGTCACCGAGACGTTTTGCAGTACGTGGTCTTGCAGGTCTTGGCGAAAACCGATGGAGCCATTGTTGTCACGGCTGCCATCACGGGCGGTGCGACTGCCGATGCTGCCGGAGATCTGCTGGCCCGGACGACCCAACGCCATATTGATACTCAGGTCGACCCCACGATTGCGCGCATTGCCGCTGCTGTAGCTGCCCGGACGATCAAACAGCGACAACCGCCAGTTGGCATCGCTGCCAAACAACTCGGTGCGCTGCGCCCAGCCCAGATCAACACCGACACCTTCAACGTTGCCTTCACTGTGCGAGACCCGCGCATTGAGCGAACTCTTGCGGCTGATCCGATGGTTCAACGCCAGCGATGAATTGCTGGTCTCGCCAGTGAACACATTGCGTTGGCGCACACGAGTGCCGTCGGGCAGCGTGTCATAGGTGTTGGTGGTGTCCAGCCAGCTGCGGTTGTGGCTCACCACCAGACTGCCGGAGCCATAGTTGTACAGCGCCTGCAAATCGACGCCGGTGCCGTGGTCTTCGGTCTGATAAACGTTGGCATACAGGCTGACGCTGTTGGCCAGGCTCCAATCGATGGAACTGCCATACTGCAGCGTGTTGCGAACCTGCCGCGCGGACAGCCCGAGAATCACCCGTGGGTGCAGCAGATAGTTGATCGCAGCGCCTGCCGTCGCGTCGCCACTGTACTGCTGGTCCCAGTTGCTGAGCAGTTTGCTTTCCTGCCCGGCGAACAGGTTGTAGCGCCAGCGCTCATCAAAGTTGCGCCAGTTATTGGGCTTATAGATCAACTCCTGGGTGGTGGACGTCACCTGACCGTCTTCGATCAGCCGCACTTCCACCTCATAAATACCGCCGGGCAAGGGTCGCGTATCGAGCGTTTGCAAACCCGCCGGCACCGACTGGGTGTTGATCAGCAAACCATCGCGATAGATCTCCACGGAGCCCTGACGGTTGGCCGTGACGTACACCGGATACACGCTGGGCTTGGGGCTGTCGATCGCCAGACTGTCGGAGCTGCCATACATCACCCCCACAGCGGTATCAGGGCTGGTCCCGAATGAGCGGGGCTGGCGCGTCAGGCCTTCGGAGTTGGGGGTGAAGTAACCCAGACGAAAAAAGCTCCCTTCCAGTTCGCGCTGTGTGTAGAGCTCATGCACGGCGTGATAAAGCTTGTCGTCCGGGCCGCCAAGGCGAGACAGTTGCATGTTGAAGGCCTGTGTCCAGTTGCCCAGGCTGCCGCTGGCCTCCAGGCCAAAACGACCGCCCAGGTCCTGGTCCTGGCCGCCGTTGAGATTGAGCTGGTTACGCACCATCAGGCCGCTGCTGCCGCCTTGCGGTTGCTCGTAATAACGTTTGGCTTCGCTGTCGCGCTCGGCATTTTCGGTGACGATCGACAGCAATGAATTTTCAAGGTTGTAGTGCGCCGCCAGCATTTGCTCCGGGCATTGCCCGCTACATGAGCCAAGCGCCACGCCGGGTTTGAGAATATCGGCCCAGGCTTCGCGCTCACCTGCACTGAAGCGGCTTTCGCTGGTATCGGTGAAATCGAGCAACGTCACCCGGTCATCGCGGGACAACACAATCATCGCCTCGCCGAGGGGTTGCTGGTCGAGCTCGACCCGAACCGCCAGCGGTACATCGAAGAAATGTTCTTCGAATTCGGCCGGCAGGCCCTTGGCCTGTGCCAGCAAACTTCGTGGCGTGTTATCAATGGAAGTGGGCGCCGCAAATGCACTGCTACATAACAGCAGCGCAAGCGCCGCCGCGATGGGCGTCATCGGGAACATGAACGAATACTCTGATTACGAAGAAGTCAAAACACGGTCGACAAACCGGAAAGTTTGCCGACCGGGTACGTTACCTGGAACAAGTAAGCGTATTAGTGTCGAAAGTCTTGTTTAGACAGAAGGCTCAACGACCAACATGACAACACCGGTGTATTCGCCTGCATCAGGTTTGCCGCTGGTGATTGCACTGATTTTGAAAGGTGCGCGGTAGCGTGTATTGGAATCAGTATCTCCGACAACTTCCTGCGAAGTGGTATTCAATGTCTTGCCATTGAGCTCGACTTTCAAATCAATGGTTTTACTACCGGCGATCAACTTTGGAACGCCTTCGAGTCGTGCGTTGACCTTACCGGCGGTGTGAAGGACGTCAAAGTGCCCGTCGACGGTTTTCATGGCGTCGATGCCTGGGTTGTAGCTCATGTCCTGATCCTTGTTGACCAGGTCGAAATCAACCGGCACCGCGTAGAAGTCATCGGAGTTGACAGTTGCCTTCAAACTGATGGAGTGCCGGGCTTCGGTGGCGGCAAACGCCATCGAGGAACTCAGGGCCAGAACAGCCAGGGGAGCAGCAAATGCGATTTTCTTGAACATCTTTCAGTACCTGTCTTTAAAAAGGATGGTGTGCTGAAAGTTCATGTTGAGTAAAAACTGTCACGAGCAGCCATTTGCCCAGCTGAACTTTCAACGCCGAAAGATGATCGACCAATTGTTCTTGAAAGTAAGCAGGAAGGTTCCTGCGAATGCGTAGCCAAAGTGCCATTAACGCAGAAAGAAAAAAGCAGAAAAACATATAAAGCGAATGTTTGACTGTAAGAGAAATACTACAAATAGCGTTTTAACAGCATGACCTGCGAGATATTAACCAAGTAGCGTCTGTAAGACTAATACCACACTACCCGTAAACAGTGGACAAGGACAATAGATTAGAGAGTTAACACTAATCTTGACCTTTTGACCCGCTCCGCTGATCACTATTTTTTGGGGTTTGACGCTGATTTCCATTTTGCAGTCAGGAGTGGCCGCTGGTCGGGAGGGCTTGCCATCCGCTTAAGATATATCTTAAGTTACATCTAAAGACGACGAGAGAACGCAAAAATGAGAGACCATCATTCCCCCCACCGCGAACACGGCGACGGCCGTGACGGCTTCGAGAAACGCCCTGCCCGCGAACGCGGTGGCCGCGGCCCCCGAGTGTTTGCCCCCGGTGACCTGAAATTGTTGCTGCCGGCCTTGATCGCCGAACAGCCGTGCCACGGCTACGACCTGATCCGCCAGATCGAAGGCATGTTCGAGGGCGCCTACTGCCCCAGCCCTGGGGTGATCTACCCGACCCTGACGTTCCTGGAAGAAAGCGAACTGATCCTGGGCGACGCCGAAGGCGGGAAAAAACGCTACACAATTACCGACGCCGGACGTCTATTCCTGCAAGAGCAAGCCGTTGCACTGGATGGCGTGCGGATGCGCATCGACGTCAGCAAGCGTTCGCTGCGCGGCCATGATCGTCCGGCGGAAATCCACGAAGCGGTGCATAACCTGCGCCACGCCCTGCAAATGCATCATGGGCGCTGGAGCCCGGAAGAAATCCTGCGGGTCCGTGACCTGCTCAACGACACCGCCAAGGCCATCGTCGACGGCCCCGCCGTTCAACCCGTTCAGGAGAAAGCCGAATGACTGAAGTGATCAGCACCATTCACCGTGTCATGCACGAAATCAAACGCCGTCGCCTGGAGGTGTTGCGCGTGGTCGACCTGACCCCGCGCATGCGCCGGATTACCCTGGGTGGCCCGCAATTGGCAGGCTTCGTCAGCCTGGGCACGGACGATCACGTCAAACTGTTGTTCCCGCAGAACGCCGAGCAGGCTGCCGCTCTGGAAACCCTGGTGCTGGGCGCCGGCAAGGACAACGGCCCGCTGCCGGAAATGCGCGACTACACCCCGCGCCGCTACGACCTCGATAGCCTGGAACTGGACATCGACTTCGTGCTGCACGGTGACGGCCCTGCCTCGACCTGGGCGGCGCAAGCCCAACCGGGGCAGTTCCTGCACATCGGCGGACCGCGGGGTTCGATGATCGTGCCGGACATCTTCGACAGCTACTTGCTGATCGGCGACGAAACCGCCCTGCCCGCCATCGCCCGGCGCCTGGAAGGCCTGGCGGCCAACCGCCGTGCACTGGTGATCGTGGAAGTGGAGAACGGCAAGGAGCAGCAAGTGCTGCACAGCGCGGCCGAGGTCAATGTGATCTGGGTATTGCGCGAAGGCGGCAAAGAACATTTGTTGAGCACCGTGCGCCAAATCAAGGTGCCAACCGGCAGCCTGTACGCGTGGGTGGCGACTGAGAGCAAAGTGTCGCGGCAGATTCGGCGGGTGTTGCTGGATGAGCATGGGCTGGACGAGCAGTTCGTCAAGGCGGTGGGGTACTGGAAACTGGATGACAGCGCCGAGGAGTGATTGGCGTCACTATGTGGCGAGGGGGCTTGCCCCCGTTGCGCCGCGAAGCGGCGCTAAAACCTGCGACCGGTGGTGGCCTGGCACACCGCGTTTACCTGTTTTGCGACTGCTTCGCAGCCGAACGGGGGCAAGCCCCCTCGCCACAAAAAAGCATTCCACAGCGCCATAGCCGTGGTTACCTTCGAGCCCGCCACCGATCCACCCCGATCACCACCAACGCAATCACCAAAAACCCCGCCAACAACCCGCCTGCATTGATGAACACCTGTGGATAACCCAGTTTGTCCACATCCACGAAGGGATACGGATAAACCGCCAGCAGATGCCCGCGCCACAGCGCATAGGCAAAGTACAGCAGCGGATAAATCACCCACACCGCGATATGCCACAGGCGCAGGGTGCCCTTGGGCACATAGGCCCACCAGTACCCCAGGAACAGCAGCGGCACGATGTCGTGCAACAGTTCATCGGCCAGCCATTGCCAGCCTTCGGGATGCCACAGGTGGCGCAGCAGCAGGTTGTAGGCGAGGCTCACCACGGCGATGCTCACCGCGATCGCACTGCTGACCCAGGGCTGCAGGAACCAGCGGCGCGCGGCTGACTCGCGGGATGTCCATTCACAGGTCAGCACGGTCGCCACCAGGGTATTGGTCAGCACGGTGAAGTAGCTGAAAAAGCTCATCAGCCCGCCGATCAGACTGGCACCCAGCGTCCAGCGTGAATGGAAAATCAGGTACATCTGGATGCTCAAACCCGCCCAACCGAGCGTGGCAGCCACGGCCACAAAATGACGGCGAAATCCGGACGGGGCGATCATGTTCAAAGCGGTCGCTTGGTACGCATCAACTTCACGTACAGGCGTTCGACCTTCTCCCGCGCCCACGGGGTTTTGCGCAGGAACGTCAGGCTCGACTTGATGCTCGGGTCGCTCTTGAAGCAGCGGATATCGATACGCTCGGCCAGCCCCGACCACTCGTAGTGATCAACCAGTGCGTTGAGGATCTGTTCCAGCGTCACGCCATGCAGCGGGTCGGTGTTGTGTTCGGTCATGCCGGGCCTTCATGCAGAGAGGGAATTGGAAGCCGCGCACCTTAGCCGAGGGTTTCGTCGGGTGGAAGCGATCTATCAAATGTAGGTGATCTTGGGATGCTGGAATCCTGTAGGAGCGAGCTTGCTCGCGAAAAACGCAACGACGCCGCTGGTATCTGGTTTGACGCGTTATCGTTCACGACCATCGCGAGCAAGCTCGCTCCTACAAAGAGCTGACTGTTACCGATTCCGAAAGGCTGCATGTCAGCAAAAGCGCTTTCTCTATTTGTAACAGAACATTATCCTTGCGCCCGCCTTGGCTGAAACGCTTCTGCACCGAGCTTTACGCCGCTGTTTTCGTTATTCCCCCAGAAAAAGATCAAGAACTTCCTCTCTATGCCTGATTTTAAAACTCCGCGAGACAGCGCTGTCTCAACATCTTTTGCCAGTCCAAACGCCTTGGCGCTGATCGGCGGCCTCACGGCGCTGGGCCTCGCCTCCTGCGTTCAAGCCGCGCCTGCCTTCGATAGCGACTCACCGTGGATGCTCGGTGACTGGAACGGCACTCGCACCGAACTTGCGGAAAAAGGCTACGACTTCAAAGTCGATTACACGGGTGAAATGGGCAGCAACCTGCATGGCGGCTACGACCACGACCGCACCGCGCGCTACAGCGACCAGTTCGGCCTCGGTACGCACCTGGATCTGCAGAAAATCCTCGGCTGGAATGACGCCGAGTTCCAGCTGACCCTCACCGAACGCAGCGGCAACAACATCAGCAATGACCGCATCAACGACCCGCGTGTCGGCGGCTTCACCTCGGCTCAGGAAGTCTGGGGCCGCGGCCAGACCTGGCGCCTGACGCAGATGTGGTATCAGCAGAAATTCCTCGATGAAAAACTCGACATCAAGGTCGGCCGATTCGGTGAAGGCGAAGACTTCAACAGCTTCCCCTGCGACTTCCAGAACCTGGCGTTCTGCGGCTCCCAGGTCGGCAACTGGGCGGGCGACATCTGGTACAACTGGCCGGTCAGCCAATGGGCGCTGCGGGTCAAATATCACCTGACGCCAGAGCTTTATGCACAGGTCGGCGCGTACGAGCAGAACCCGTCGAACCTTGATCGCGACAACGGCTTCAAGCTCAGCGGCAGCGGTACCCAGGGCGCGGTCCTGCCGGTGGAGCTGGTGTGGACGCCGAAACTCAACGGCCTGCCAGGCGAGTACCGCGCCGGTTACTACTACAGCAGCGCCAACGCCACCGATGTTTACAAGGACAGCAATGGCCAGCCTGCCGCCCTGAGTGGCGAAGCCTACCGCAGCGCGTCGAGCAAGCACGGCGTGTGGCTGGGCCTTCAGCAGCAGGTCACCAGCCTCGCCAGCGACCACTCTCGCGGCCTGAGCCTGTTCGCCAACGGCACGATGCACGACAAGAAGACCAACGCCATCGACAACTACGTCCAGGCCGGCCTCGTCTACAAAGGCCCGTTCGACGCGCGCGCCCGGGATGACATCGGCTTTGCCATGGCCCGCGTCCACGTCAACCCGGCCTTTCGCAAGAATGCCGAGGCGACCAACCAGGCCAATGTCGTCTTCGACTACGACAATCCGTCCTACCTGCCGCCCCAGGACACCGAATACAGTGCCGAGCTCTATTACGGCGTGCACGTGACCAACTGGCTGACCGTGCGCCCGAACCTGCAATACATCCGCCATCCCGGTGGCGTGAACGAGGTCGATGACGCGCTGATCGGCGGGATCAAGGTCCAGTCGTCGTTCTAAAAAACACCACAAAACCCCTGTAGGAGCTGGCTTGCCAGCGATGGTCGTCAACGATAACGCTGCGAACCTGATTCCCCGCGGCGTTCTCGGGTTTTTCGCGAGCAGGCTCGCTCCTACAGGACCACACCGTTTTTTTATGAACCCTGCCCGCGCCGGATCGTCATCTACAGTGAACTTGCGCGGGACTCTATGAAACGTCACGGAGAATCACACTATGAGCACTGATAGTGCCTTGAGTCGAAGCCGTCTGTTGCCGACCCTGCTCGGCATTCTGCTTCTGCTGATGGGCCTGGCCATGCTGGCCGGGGGGATCAAGCTGAGCATGCTTGGCGGCTCGCTGTATTACCTGCTGGCCGGTATCGGCTTCGCGCTGAGCGGCGTGTTGCTGATCGCCGCGCGCCGCGCGGCGCTGGGCCTGTACGCACTGGTGCTGTTCGCCAGTACCGTCTGGGCGCTGTGGGAAGTCGGCCTGGATTGGTGGCAACTGGTGCCGCGCCTGGCGCTGTGGTTCGCCCTCGGCGTGGTGATGCTGCTGCCGTGGTTCCGTCGTCCATTGCTGATCAACGGCCCTGCCCCCATGGGCACTGGCGCCTTGAGCGTGGCCGTGGTCCTGGCTGGCGCCACCGCCTTGGCCAGCCAGTTCACCCATCCGGGCGAGACCCTCGGCGAGTTGGGTCGTGACTCGACTGACATGACCAGCACTGCACCGCAGATGCCCGAAGGCGACTGGCAGGCCTATGGCCGCAGCGAATTCGGTGACCGCTATTCGCCGCTCAAGCAGATCACCCCGGCCAACGTCGGCAAGCTGCAAGAAGCCTGGCGCATCCAGACCGGCGATCTGCCAACCGCCGATGACCCGGTGGAACTGACCAACGAAAACACCCCGCTCAAGGCCAACGGCATGCTCTATGCCTGCACCGCCCATAGCAAGGTGCTGGCGCTGGACCCGGACACCGGCAAGGAACTGTGGCGTTTCGACCCGCAGATCAAGAGCCCGGTGGGCTTCAAGGGCTTCGCCCACATGACCTGCCGTGGTGTGTCGTACTACGACGAAGCGGCCTACGCCCAGTCTGAAAACGCTGCCTCCGCAGTGATTTCCGAGGCCGGCAAAGCCGTCGCCCAGGCCTGCCCGCGTCGCCTGTACCTGCCAACCGCCGATGCACGCCTGATCGCACTCAACGCCGACACCGGCAAAGTCTGCGAAGGTTTCGGGAAAAACGGCGTGGTTGACCTGACTCAAGGCATCGGCCCGTTCACCCCCGGTGGCTACTACGCCACCTCGCCCGCAGCGATCACTCGTGACCTGGTGATCATGGGGGGCCACGTCACCGACAACGAGTCGACCAACGAGCCATCCGGCGTGATCCGTGCCTTTGACGTACACGACGGTCATCTGGTGTGGAACTGGGACAGCAACAATCCCGATGCGACCGAACCGTTGCCAGAGGGCGAACACTACAGCCGCAACTCGGCCAACATGTGGTCGCTGGCCAGCGTCGACGAAAAACTCGGCATGGTCTACCTGCCACTGGGTAACCAGACCCCTGACCAGTGGGGCGCAGACCGCACCCCGGGCGCCGAGAAGTTCAGTGCCGGCCTGGTCGCGCTGGACCTGGCCACCGGCAAGGTGCGCTGGAACTACCAGTTCACTCACCACGACCTGTGGGACATGGACGTCGGCAGCCAGCCAACCCTGCTGGACATGAAAACCGCCGACGGCATCAAGCCGGCTGTGATCCAACCGACCAAGCAAGGCAGCCTGTACGTACTCGACCGTCGCGACGGCACGCCGATCATCCCGATCAAGGAAATCCCGGTTCCGCAAGGCGCCGTGAAAGGTGACCACACCGCGCCGACCCAGGCCCGTTCCGACCTGAACCTGCTGGCCCCGGAATTGACCGAAAAAGCCATGTGGGGCGCCAGCCCGTTCGACCAGATGCTGTGCCGCATCCAGTTCAAGGAACTGCGTTACGAAGGTCAGTACACCCCGCCGTCGGAACAGGGCAGCCTGATCTATCCGGGTAACGTCGGCGTCTTCAACTGGGGCGGCGTTTCGGTCGACCCGGTTCGCCAGATGCTGTTCACCAGCCCGAACTACATGGCCTTCGTCTCGAAAATGGTGCCTCGCGCCGAAGTCGCGGCCGGCAGCAAGCGCGAGAGCGAAACAGCGGGCGTGCAACCGAACACGGGCGCGCCTTACGCAGTGATCATGCACCCGTTCATGTCGCCGTTCGGCGTACCGTGCCAGGCTCCGGCCTGGGGCTACGTCGCCGGCATCGACCTGACCAGCAGCAAAGTCGTGTGGAAACGCAAGAACGGCACCAGCCGCGACAGCTCGCCACTGCCAATCGGCCTGACACTTGGCGTGCCAAGCATGGGCGGCTCGATGGTCACCGCCGGCGGCGTCGGCTTCCTCAGCGGCACGCTGGACCAATACCTGCGCGCCTATGACGTCAACACCGGCAGCGAGCTCTGGAAATCGCGCCTGCCGGCTGGCGGTCAGGCGACGCCGATGACCTACACCGGCAAGGACGGCAAGCAGTACGTGCTGCTGGTCGTCGGTGGCCACGGCTCACTGGGCACCAAGATGGGTGACTATGTGATTGCGTACAAGCTGGCGGAATAAGTTTCAGCGGCAGTAAAACGAAAGGTGACGCCCGTGAGGACGTCGCCTTTTTTTGTGCCACACCGCTCCCACATTTTGACCGCGCACAGCCATGGTTCAGCTAACCTGTCTCTGCGCTGAACACGTCTGCGAAACACCGCGTTGCAGAAAATGACCGTTGAAACCACCGCCAACCTGCCCCATCTAAGACCCATACCCATTGCGCAGGTGCCCCCATGAGCGACCAGCAGGAATTCCCCGAAGACCCGAGCGAATACGCCGATCCGGTAAACGCACCACAGCACAAACCTGGCAAAGGCCTGGCCCTGCCTGGCCAGAACCTGCCGGACAAGGTCTACATCATCCCGATCCACAATCGGCCGTTCTTCCCGGCCCAGGTGCTGCCGGTCATCGTCAACGAAGAACCGTGGGCCGAGACCCTGGACCTTGTAGCCAAGTCCGAACACCACTCCCTGGCCCTGTTCTACATGGACACGCCCCAGGAAGACCCGCGCCACTTCGACACCTCGGCCCTGCCGCTCTACGGCACCCTGGTCAAGGTGCACCACGCCAGCCGCGAAAACGGCAAGTTGCAGTTTGTCGCCCAGGGCCTGACCCGCGTACGCATCAAGACCTGGCTCAAGCATCATCGCCCGCCGTACCTGGTGGAAGTCGAATACCCGCACCAGCCCACCGAGCCGACCGACGAGGTCAAGGCCTACGGCATGGCGCTGATCAATGCGATCAAGGAACTGCTGCCGCTGAACCCGCTGTACAGCGAAGAGCTGAAGAACTACCTCAACCGCTTCAGCCCCAACGATCCGTCGCCGCTGACCGACTTCGCCGCCGCCCTGACCTCGGCCACCGGTAGTGAACTGCAGGAAGTGCTCGACTGCGTGCCCATGCTCAAGCGCATGGAGAAAGTCCTGCCGATGCTGCGTAAGGAAGTCGAGGTCGCGCGCCTGCAAAAAGAGATTTCCGCCGAAGTTAACCGCAAGATCGGTGAACATCAGCGCGAGTTCTTCCTCAAGGAACAACTCAAGGTCATCCAGCAGGAGCTGGGGCTGACCAAGGACGACCGCAGCGCCGACCTCGAACAGTTCGAACAGCGGCTGGTGGGCAAAGTCTTGCCGGCGCAGGTGCAGAAACGCCTCGAAGAGGAAATGAACAAGCTGTCGATCCTCGAGACCGGCTCGCCGGAATATGCGGTGACCCGCAATTACATCGACTGGGCGACCTCGGTGCCGTGGGGCGTGTACGGCGAGGACAAACTCGACCTCAAGCACGCGCGCAAGGTGCTGGACAAGCACCACGCCGGCCTCGACGACATCAAGGACCGCATCCTCGAATTCCTCGCGGTCGGCGCCTACAAAGGCGAGATCAGCGGTTCCATCGTGTTGCTGGTGGGTCCGCCGGGCGTGGGCAAGACCAGCGTCGGCAAATCCATCGCCGAATCCCTGGGCCGGCCGTTCTATCGCTTCAGCCTCGGCGGCATGCGCGACGAAGCCGAGATCAAGGGACACCGCCGCACCTACATCGGCGCCCAGCCGGGCAAACTGGTGCAGGCCCTGAAAGACGTCGAAGTGATGAACCCGGTGATCATGCTCGACGAGATCGACAAGATGGGCCAGAGCTACCAGGGCGACCCGGCCTCGGCGCTGCTGGAAACCCTCGATCCGGAGCAGAACGTCGAGTTCCTCGACCACTACCTCGACTTGCGTATGGACCTGTCGAAAGTGCTGTTCATTTGCACCGCCAACACCCTGGATTCGATTCCCGGCCCGTTGCTGGACCGGATGGAAGTGATTCGCCTGTCGGGCTATATCACCGAAGAAAAGGTCGCCATCGCCAAGCGTCACCTGTGGCCCAAGCAGCTCGAGAAAGCCGGCGTGTCCAAGGGCAGCCTGAGCATCAGCGACAGCGCGCTCAAGGCGTTGGTCGACGGTTATGCCCGTGAAGCCGGCGTGCGCCAGCTGGAAAAAAACCTCGGCAAACTGGTGCGCAAAGCGGTGATGAAACTGCTCGACGATCCAAAGGCGGTGATCAAGCTTGGCCCGAAAGACCTCGAAACGTCCCTCGGCAAACCGGTGTTCCGCAACGAGCAGGTGCTGTCGGGGGTCGGCGTGATTACCGGCCTGGCCTGGACCAGCATGGGCGGCGCGACCCTGCCGATCGAAGCCACGCGCATCCACACCCTCAACCGTGGGTTCAAGCTCACCGGACAACTGGGTGACGTGATGAAAGAGTCGGCGGAGATCGCCTACAGCTACGTCAGCTCGCACCTGAAGTCCTATGGCGGCGATCCGAAGTTCTTCGACGAAGCCTTCGTCCACCTGCACGTGCCGGAAGGCGCCACGCCGAAAGACGGCCCGAGCGCCGGCGTGACCATGGCCAGCGCCCTGCTCTCGCTGGCACGCAACCAGCCACCGAAAAAAGGCGTGGCCATGACCGGCGAACTGACGTTGACCGGGCATGTACTGCCGATTGGCGGGGTGCGCGAAAAGGTGATTGCGGCGCGGCGGCAGAAGATTTTCGAACTGATTCTGCCGGAGGCCAACCGGGGGAATTTCGAGGAACTGCCGGAGTATCTGAAGGAAGGCATGACCGCGCACTTTGCCAAGAAGTTTGCGGATGTGGCGAAGGTGTTGTTCTGATGTTCCTGTAGCGCCTGTACCTGCGCTATCGCTGGCAAGCCAGCTCCTACAGGTTTTCTACTGCCGCCCTCTGTAGGAGCTGGCTTGCCAGCGATGGCGTCAGCCCGAACGACACCGTCCCCCGCTGTCACACTTTGTCTCATCTCGGTTATGCTCGCCGTTCGTCGTGAACGCCGGAGCCACTGACCCTATGTCCCCCATTCGCCTGTTTGTCCCCCTCGCCCTCGCCTTGCTGGCCGCTTGCGCCACGCAACCGAAACACAACGTGACCGTGGAAAAACAAAGCGAATGCCCGGTGCAGCTCAGCAATGGGCAAAACCTGATCCTGACCCTGCCGAGCAATCCGACCACGGGCTATCGCTGGGCGATCCAGGATTCCGCCGGCGGTGTCTTGCACGCCCTGGGACCAGAGGTTTATCGAAATCCGGAAGATGCTGGCATCGTCGGCTCAGCCGGGGTCTCGACCTGGCGTTTTCAGGCCTTCGCGACAGGCACTGGACGCTTGCGCCTGACCTCGCAGCAGCCATGGGCGCCGGAAGTGTTGCCGGTGGATTCCTTCGACTGCGCGATCTCGGTTAACTGACCGTGGGCTGGCTGATTCTGGCGCTGATGGGCGCGGTGACCTTTCTCTATGGCGTGAGCGTACATGCCTCCCTGCTGTGTCTGCTGGTGAAGCCTCTGCCCGTATTGGCCCTGCTCGGCTGGCTGCATGACGCACCACCAGGCGAGTATCGGCGCTGGATCAGCCTGGGGTTGATCTTCTCCCTGCTCGGGGATGTGTTGCTGGCGTGGCCGGGTGATTTGTTCGTGTTTGGCCTGGGTGCATTTCTGGTTGCTCATCTGGCCTATCTGAAAGCCTACTTGAGCGATTGCCGGCGTCTGGCGCTGCTGCCGCTGATCACTGCCCTCAGTGTGGGTGCAGTGCTGCTGGGAATCCTGATCAGTCATGGACTGGGGCCATTGCTGGTTCCGGTGATCGTCTACGGCCTGGCGATCAGCGCCATGCTCTGGCGCGCGCTCGCAAGGCTCGGCAGTGATGTGCCCAAGCGTTCGGCGCTATTGGCGGCGGCAGGTGCGGTGGCCTTTGTGTTTTCTGACAGCGTGATCGGCATCAGCCGGTTTGTGGTGCCGTTCGACGCAGCGCCTTATGTGATCATCCTCAGTTATTGGCTGGGGCAATGGGGGATCACTGCCTCGGCATTTTCCCAAAGATCACGCTAACCCCTGTGGCGAGGGGGCTTGCCCCCGTTGGGCTGCGCAGCAGCCCCAAAACCATTCAATCGAATAGTTTCAGATACACCCGATCAGCCGGAATTACGACGGCTACGCCGCCGAACGAGGGCAAGCCCCCTCGCCACAGGTGCCCCGCCAGCATTCAAACTGCGTCAGCCCCGCCGCTTTATCAGACAACCCGCGCATCCCCGCGCCAACTTGGCTAAAATGCCGGCCTTTTCCACCTACACCGCTGGAACCGCCGTGAGCAAAGAACCCGATCGCCTTTTCGCCCAGCCTTTGGCCCAGGTGCCTGACTTCGCCTTCAACGAGGACGTGGTGCGGGTGTTCCCGGACATGATCAAGCGTTCGGTGCCGGGTTATCCGACCATCGTCGAAAACCTCGGCGTGCTCGCCGCGCAGTTCGCCCAGCCGGGCAGCGTGCTCTACGACCTGGGTTCGTCGCTGGGCGCCGTGACCCAGGCCCTGCGCCGCCACGTGCGCACCGACGGTTGCCGCGTCATCGCTGTGGATAACTCGGCGGCCATGGTTGAACGCTGCCGCGAATACCTCAACGGCCAGGATTCGATGTTCCAAGAGTTGCTGCCGGTCGAAGTGATCGAAGGCGACATTCTTGCCCTGGAATTCCAGCCAGCCTCGGTGGTCGCGCTGAACTTCACCCTGCAATTCATTGCCCCGGACCAGCGCACGGCATTGCTCGCGCGCATCCGTCAGTCGCTGTTGCCCGGCGGAGCCCTGATCCTCTCGGAAAAACTGCGCTTCGAAGACGAGCAGGAGCACGCGCTGCTCACCGATCTGCACATCGCCTTCAAACGCGCCAATGGTTACAGCGAGCTGGAAATTGCCCAGAAGCGCAGTGCCATCGAAAACGTCATGAAGCCCGACAGCCTCGAAGAACACCGCGAACGCCTGCTGGCCGCCGGATTCTCGAAAGTCGTGCCGTGGTTCCAGTGTCTTAACTTTGCCTCGTTGATTGCCTTGCCATGATTGATCTGTCTCCCCTCGCCCGCCGACTGGCCGGAACCCCGCTGGCCGATTGGGCCAACACCCTGCAAGCGCAACTCGACAAGAAAATGGAGAAGGGCCACGGCGACCTGGAACGCTGGCAAAGCGCGCTGGACGCCCTGCCGAAGATACAGCCGAGCGAAGTCGATCTGCTCAATGGCTTGAAGCTCGACACCGAATGCAGCGACGAGACCCGCGCGCAAATGCGTTCCGCGCTGATGGGCCTGTCGCCATGGCGCAAGGGGCCGTTCGACCTGTTCGGCGTGCACGTCGACACCGAATGGCGCTCGGACTGGAAGTGGTCGCGGGTCGCCCCGCACCTGGATCTGAAAGGCAAGCGCATCCTCGATGTCGGCTGCGGCAACGGCTATTACATGTGGCGCATGCTCGGCGCCGGTGCCGACAGCGTGATCGGCGTAGACCCGAACTGGCTGTTCTTCTGCCAGTTCCAGGCGGTGCAGCGCTACCTGTCCGAGCCGAACGCCTGGCACTTGCCCTTCCCGTTCGAAGACCTGCCGCCAAACCTCGAAGGCTTCGACACGGTGTTTTCCATGGGCGTGTTCTACCACCGCCGCTCGCCCATCGAGCATTTGCTGGCGCTGAAGGATTGCCTGGTCAAGGGCGGCGAGCTGGTGTTGGAAACCCTGGTGGTCGAAGGCGACAAGCATCAGGTGCTGGTGCCGGAAGACCGTTACGCGCAGATGCGTAACGTGTGGTTCCTGCCGTCGGTGCCGGCGCTGGAGCTGTGGCTGCGCCGTGCCGGGTTCACGGATGTGAAGTGCGTGGATGTGAGCACCACCACGATCGAGGAACAGCGCGGGACGGAGTGGATGAAGTATCAGTCGCTCAGTGACTTCCTCGATCCCGAGGATCACAGCAAGACCGTTGAAGGGCTGCCGGCGCCGATGCGGGCAGTTATCGTCGCTCGCAAGTAATCCCAATCCTGTAGGAGCGAGCCTGCTCGCGATGAACTTGAAGGCGGCGCGGTAAACCAGACATTACGCGTCATCGTTCACGTCCATCGCGAGCAGGCTCGCTCCTACAGGGGTTCGCTGTTCAGTCTGCTGGTTTTGCGCGGCGGGCCTTGAAGAACTCGCTGAGCACTGCCCCGCATTCCTCCGCCAACACCCCACCCTCATACAACACCCGATGATTCAAAAAGCCCTGGGTAAAGAACTGCCCCTGGCTCTGTACGATCCCGGCTTTCGGCTCCAGCGCGCCATACACCACCCGGGCAATGCGCGAATGCACGATCAAGCCTGCGCACATGCTGCACGGCTCCAGCGTCACATACAGCGTACTACCCGGCAGACGATAGTTGCTCACGGCCTCGGCGGCGGCGCGGATCGCGACCATCTCGGCGTGGGCACTGGGATCGCTGGTGCTGATCGGGCAATTGAAGCCGCGACCGATGATTTCCCCATCCTGCACCAGCACCGCGCCCACCGGCACTTCGCCGAGGGCGGCACCCTGGGCGGCCAGGGCCAGGGCTTCACGCATGAAGTCGCGGTCACGGCTGCGGTCGATGATGGCGGCGGGTCGAATCTGACGCATCACGCCACCTCGATGGCGGCCATCAGGCCGGTTTCCATGTGATCGATCACATGGCAGTGGAACATCCACACACCAGGGTTATCCGCCACCAGCGCCACTTGTGCGCGCTCGTTCTTGCCCAGCAGATAGGTGTCGGTGAAGTACGGAATGACCTTGTGCCGGTTCGAGGCAAGGACCTTGAAGCTCATGCCGTGCAGGTGAATCGGGTGTTGGTACTGAGTCATGTTCTTCAATTCGAAAATGTAGCTCTTGCCCTTCTCCAGCTTGGCAATCGGCCGGTCGGAGCAGGTCTTGTCGGTGATGTCCCAGGCCTTGCCGTTGATCTGCCACAGGCTCGGCGGCTTGCCGTTGTCGACGTTGACCGACACCGAACCCACCCATTCGAAATTGAAGTTGAGTTTCTCGGCATTGGCCAGGTCCGGCTCCGCGATTGGATTGGCCGGCAATGCCGGCGGCCATTCGGTCGGCGCGTCGGTATTGGTCACCGAACGCAAGGTGCCCAGGCGCACCGGACCGTTGCGCAGGGACAACTCCTCACCGGCCGCTGGCGCCTTGATCGCCAGGCAAATGCGCATGCCCGGACCGAGCCAGTACTCCTTGCCGAGCGGACGCGGCTCGATCGGATTGCCATCCACCGCGTAGATCTGCGCTTCGACGCCGGGAATGTTCAGGCGATAGGTCAGGGTGTTGTCGAGGTTGAGAATGCGCACCCGGGTGATCTGCCCCGCCGGCAAATCAATCACTGCCTGCGGCACACCGTTGATCGTCGCCAGGCGCCCCGCCGTACCGCCACGGGCCGCTTCCCGGGGAATGCTGAACTCGACGAAATTGCCGACGTCGTCGACATGCCAGCTCTTCAGGCTCAAGGTCTTTTCGTACTTGAACCCGGTGGGTTCGCGCTCCTCGATGATCAACGGGCCGACCAGGCCACGGCCGAGTTCTTCGCTGCTGTTCACATGCGGGTGATACCAGTAGCTACCGGCATCCGGCACGCGGAATTTGTAATCGAAGTATTCGCCCGGCAGCACCGGCAATTGCGAGACGTAGGGTACGCCGTCCATTTCCAGCGGCAGGCGGATGCCATGCCAGTGAATGGTGGTCGCCACCGGCAGGTGATTGATGAAGCGCACCCGCAGCCATTCACCCTGGCGCACCCGCAACTCGGTGCCCGGCGCCGACGGGCCGAACGCCCAGGCCTCGGTCTTGTGCCCCGCCACCAGTTCGACGTCCAGCGGTGCGGCAATCAGCTCATAGTCGTGACCGGCATCCGCGTCGGCCATCTTGCCCAGCCAGTAACGCGACGCACCACCTGCCCCCACGCCAACGACTACAAGACCGGCCAGGCCACCGAGGATTTGGCGACGGGTAAAGGACATGAACTCAACTACCTCACTTGAACGCGGCAGGCCCTGGGCCCGCAAAAGGCGAATACGATACACCCGCAGTTGTGAAAGAAACAGCAAAGCGGGCGCGGCGACGGGCCGCAGGAAGCTACCGCAGTAATGCAAAAAGCCGTGTGAACTCAGGTTCACACGGCTTTTCATCCAACGATCAACCCCTCAGGGCCGGCGCGGGATCACTCCCACTCAATGGTCGCCGGCGGCTTGCTCGACACGTCGTAAGTAACGCGGGAGATGCCTTCGATTTCATTGATGATGCGGCCGGAAACGGTTTCCAGCAGTTCGTAAGGCAGGTGAGCCCAACGCGCGGTCATGAAGTCGATGGTTTCCACGGCACGCAGGGCCACGACCCAGGCGTAACGACGGCCATCGCCCACCACGCCAACCGATTTCACTGGCTGGAACACCACGAACGCCTGGCTGACCTTGTGGTACCAGTCGGCCTTGCGCAGTTCTTCGATGAAGATGTGGTCGGCGCGACGCAGCAGGTCGGCGTATTCCTTCTTCACTTCACCGAGGATGCGCACGCCCAGGCCCGGGCCCGGGAACGGGTGACGGTAGACCATGTCGTACGGCAGGCCCAGTTCCAGGCCCAGACGACGGACTTCGTCCTTGAACAGCTCGCGCAGTGGCTCGACCAGTTTCAGGTTCATCTCTTCCGGCAGGCCGCCCACGTTGTGGTGCGACTTGATCACGTGGGCCTTGCCGCTTTTCGCGCCAGCCGACTCGATCACGTCCGGGTAGATGGTGCCCTGAGCCAGGTACTTGATGTTTTCCAGTTTGTTCGACTGGGCATCGAATACGTCGATGAAGGTACGGCCGATGATCTTGCGCTTCTTCTCTGGGTCGGCTTCGCCGGCCAGGTTGTCGAGGAACTGATCTTCGGCGTTGGCGCGGATCACCTTGACGCCCATGTTCTCGGCGAACATGGCCATCACTTGCTCGCCTTCGTGCAGGCGCAGCAGGCCGTTGTCGACGAACACGCAGGTCAGCTGGTCGCCGATGGCCTTGTGCAGCAGCGCGGCAACTACCGAGGAGTCAACACCGCCGGACAGGCCGAGCAGGACGTTGTCGGTGCCGACCTGGGCGCGAACCTGGGCGATGGCGTCTTCAGCAATCTTCGACGGGGTCCACAGGGCTTCACACTCGCAGATGTCGAGGATGAAGCGCGACAGGATGCGACCGCCTTGCTTGGTATGGGTCACTTCCGGGTGGAACTGCACGCCGTAGTAGCCACGAGCATCGTTGAACATACCGGCAATCGGGCAGCTCGGGGTGCTGGCCAGGATGTGGAAGTCTTCCGGCATGCGGGTGACCTTGTCACCGTGGCTCATCCACACGTCGAGGCCGAACAGGCCGTCGGCGTCGATGTGGTCTTCGATGCCGTCGAGCAGGCGGCTCTTGCCGACCACGTCTACGCGGGCATAACCGAACTCACGCAGCTCGGAACCTTCAACCTTGCCGCCCAGTTGCTCGGCCATGGTCTGCATGCCGTAGCAGATACCGAAGACCGGCACACCCAGGTCGAACACCGCTTGCGGGCAGCGCGGGCTGTTGGCTTCGTGGACCGACTCCGGGCCGCCGGCGAGGATGACGCCTTTAGGAGCGAATTCGCGGATCGCATCTTCGTCCATGTCGAACGGATGCAGTTCGCAATACACGCCGATTTCACGCACGCGGCGGGCGATCAGCTGGGTGTACTGGGAACCGAAGTCGAGGATCAGGATGCGGTGGGCGTGAATGTCGAGGGCCATGATTCAGTCTCGTCTAAAAAATTCGGAAACAGTCGTGATTCAGAAACAACTCGGGGCTGAATAAAACAGCCCCGGTTGCTTAGCGTGTTGCTTGAAGGCTCAACCTACGCGGTAGTTTGGCGCTTCCTTGGTGATCTGCACGTCGTGAACGTGGGACTCGGCCATGCCGGCGCCGGTGATCCGCACGAACTCAGGCTTGGTGCGCATTTCTTCGATGTCGGCACTGCCGGTGTAGCCCATCGAGGAACGCAGGCCGCCCATCAACTGGTGGATGATCGCGCTCAGGGTGCCCTTGTACGGAACACGCCCTTCGATGCCTTCCGGAACCAGCTTCTCGGCGCCTGCCGAGGAGTCCTGGAAGTAACGGTCGGAAGAACCCTGGGCCTGGGACATGGCGCCCAGCGAACCCATGCCGCGATAAGCCTTGTACGAACGGCCCTGGAACAGTTCGATCTCGCCCGGTGCTTCTTCGGTACCGGCGAACATCGAGCCCATCATCACGCAGGAAGCACCGGCTACGATGGCCTTGGACAGGTCACCGGAGAAACGGATACCGCCGTCGGCGATCAACGGTACGCCAGTGCCTTCGAGGGCAGCGGCGACGTTGGCGATGGCGCTGATTTGCGGCACGCCGACACCGGCGACGATGCGAGTGGTGCAGATCGAGCCAGGGCCGATACCGACCTTGACCGCGTCGGCGCCAGCTTCGGCCAGGGCCTTGGCGGCAGCGCCGGTGGCGATGTTGCCGCCGATGACCTGCACTTCAGGGAAGTTCTGCTTGACCCAACGAACGCGGTCGATCACGCCTTTGGAGTGACCGTGAGCGGTGTCGACCACCACAACGTCAACGCCGGCAGCGACCAGGGCGGCAACGCGATCGCCGGTGTCTTTACCGGTGCCGACTGCTGCGCCAACACGCAGACGACCTTGATCGTCCTTGCTGGCCAGCGGGTAAGCCTTGGCTTTCTCGATGTCGTTGACGGTCATCATGCCCTTGAGGGCAAATTTGTCGTCGACGATCAGCACGCGCTCGATGCGGTGCTTGTGCAGCAGCTCGCGAACATCGTTCTTGTCGGCGCCTTCCTTGACCGTGACCAGGCGCTCTTTAGGCGTCATCACTTCACGGACAGTGGCTTCCAGACGGTTCTCGAAACGCACGTCACGGGAGGTGACAATGCCGACCAGGTCGCCATTGTGCAGCACCGGAACGCCGGAGATGTTGTGCATGCGGGTCAGTTCGAACAACTCGCGCACGGTGGCGTCGGCGACGATGGTGATCGGGTCTTTGACCACACCAGCTTCGTAACGCTTGACCTTGCGGACTTCGGCAGCTTGCTGCTCGATGGTCATGTTCTTGTGGATGATACCGATACCACCTTCCTGAGCCATGGCGATTGCCAGACGGGCTTCAGTGACGGTGTCCATGGCAGCGGAAACCAGTGGAATATTCAGCTCGATGCCACGGGTAAGGCGGGTCTTGAGACTGACTTCGTTAGGAAGCACCTCGGAATAACCGGGCACTAGGAGAATGTCGTCGAATGTCAGAGCTTCTTGGCTGATACGCAGCATCGCGGGGGCTCCCGAGCGGGAAAATGGAAGCGCGCCATTATAGTCAGACACCCCCTCGGGTTCAATGTAAAACTCTGTCTATTATTGGCATTACTGATGTACGGGATGATATTGCTGCTTTTCTGTAGGAGCGAGCTCGCTCGCGATGGTCGTTAACGATAACGCGGGGAGTCTGGTTCCCCGCGGTGTTCTTGAGTCCATCGCGAGCAAGCTCGCTCCTACAGGTGTTCAGAGTTCGACTTTCACCCAACTGACAGGTTGATCCAGCCAATCGGCGAATTCGTCGAGAAAGCTCTGTTTGAACCCGGCTTCGGCCCAGTTGTTGAAGATGAAACCAAGGTTGGAGAATCCACACTCCTGCAGAAACAGGAAGCCGTTGATGTCGTCTTCATGCCCGCACTCCGGGCAGGTGAAGTTATCGGTGCGCCCCGGCATCCAGTCTTCCAGGCTTTCGAACAGGGCTTCACCGACTTCCTTGCGGCACTCGGCGCAGCCCGCTTCTTCAAGGAAACCCTTGGCTGGCGTGTAGATGCAGCGCTTGGTGACGATCTCCAGACCGTTGACCGCTTCGCCGAACGGCAGGGCCTCCGGGTGCAGGACCACGGCGCGGGCACCGTCGCCGATGGCATAAGCCATGCGATTGCCGGTGCGGCCGCAGGTGGTCAGTTCTTCCTCGATGATGTTCTTGCGCACCAGCCAGCGCACAATCGCCCGGGCCCGAGGCTCGTGCACCGGCAGGGTGGAGATTTTCGGCACGATGATGCTTTGCGAATTCATGGGGTACAGGCCTGAAGAATGACCTGTAGGAGCGAGCCTGCTCGCGATGGACTCAAGAGCACCGCGGGGAACCAGACTCCCCGCGTTATCGTTAACGACCATCGCGAGCAGGCTCGCTCCTACAGTGAAATGTGGCGAGCCTATAGAAGGTATAGGCCCGCCATAGCTGTTTTTACAGTTCTACGACAACCGCCTGCGAAGCACGGGTCGCCTTGGCGCGGGCGGCTTCGATCGACTCGTCGCGCGCCAGGGCCACGCCCATGCGGCGCTGGCCGTTGACTTCAGGCTTGCCGAACAGGCGCAGCGCGGTATCCGGCTCGCTCAGGGCAGCGCCCAGGTTGGCGAAAGCAGTCTGGGTCGACTGCCCTTCCACCAGGATCACCGCCGAGGCCGATGGCCCGAACTGACGGATCAACGGAATCGGCAGACCCAGAATCGCGCGGGCGTGCAGGGCGAACTGCGACAGATCCTGGGAAATCAGCGTGACCAGACCGGTATCGTGCGGACGCGGCGAGACCTCGCTGAACCACACCTGATCACCCTTGATGAACAGCTCGACGCCGAACAGACCACGGCCACCCAGGGCTTCGGTCACGGCTTTGGCGACACGCTCGGATTCAGCCAGGGCAATCGGGCTCATGGCTTGCGGCTGCCACGACTCCTGGTAGTCGCCCTTCTCCTGGCGGTGGCCGACCGGCGCGCAGAACGTGGTACCGCCGACGTGGCGTACGGTCAGCAGGGTGATTTCGTAGTCGAAATCGATGAAACCTTCGATGATCACGCGGCCCTTGCCGGCGCGGCCGCCTTCCTGGGCGTAATCCCAGGCTGTTTTGACGTCTTCAAAGCTGCGCAACAGGCTCTGGCCCTTGCCCGAGGAACTCATGACCGGCTTGACCACACACGGGAAACCGAGGTCTTCGACGGCCTTGCTGTAGTCCTCGAAGGTGTCGGCGAAGTGGTACGGCGAGGTCGGCAGGTCCAGCTCTTCGGCGGCCAGGCGACGAATGCCTTCGCGGTTCATGGTCAGCTGCGCGGCGCGGGCGGTCGGGATCACGGTGAAGCCTTCGGCTTCCAGTTCCACCAGGGTCGCGGTGGCGATGGCTTCGATTTCCGGGACGATGAAGTGCGGCTTCTCGGCTTCGATCACGGCGCGCAGGGCAGCACCATCAAGCATGTTGATCACGTGGCTGCGGTGCGCCACCTGCATGGCCGGCGCGTTGGCGTAGCGGTCCACGGCAATCACTTCAACGCCCAGGCGTTGCAGCTCGATCACCACTTCCTTGCCCAACTCGCCACAGCCACACATCAATACGCGGGTCGCGGTGGGCGACAATGGAGTTCCGATACGGGTCATCTGAAGGTCCTCAAGGAGCGGATCATCGAGGGACGCGTCGCCATGCGCGCTTCCCATGGGGAGAAAGCGCGGCATTTTACATGAACTTCAGCCGACGACAGCCTGTTTGCGCAGGCGCCAGGCCATGATCAGCCACACGGCGGTGACCCCGGCGAATTTCGAGCCCAGGGCGGTGAGAATCACCCCCGGTGTCAGGGCGTCGATCATGCCGAAGAAGATAAAGGTATCGAGGGGAATGCTCAGGGCCGAACTTATCCACAGGCGATCATGCAGCGGGCGTTTGGTGATGCTGAACACCAGCCAGTCGATGCACTCGGAAACCGCGAAGGCCGTGGCG
Organism: Pseudomonas sp. A-R-19; assembly: GCF_019956575.1. Classification (NCBI taxonomy): domain Bacteria; kingdom Pseudomonadati; phylum Pseudomonadota; class Gammaproteobacteria; order Pseudomonadales; family Pseudomonadaceae; genus Pseudomonas; species Pseudomonas sp. A-R-19. The sequence goes on along the minus strand of NZ_JAHBDR010000093.1, from coordinate 61,827 downwards.
CTGGCCAGGGCGATGGACGGATCGGAGGTGACATAGGACAGCACCAGCGCCACCAGCATCGCCACGAGGGCACCGTGTCCGAATCGGGCTTGCACCATGTCGCGCAGGATAAACACCAGACCGCCCCAGGCCGACCAGATGATGTCCAGGTGTGGCGCGGTGGAGAAGGCGAAGTTGATCAGCACGACGCTGCTGATGTAGGCGATCAGGAAGAGCATGGGGGGTGAAAGTACCTGTCAATTTTGTGCACAGGATACTTCATCTTCGGTACACAAATAACCTGTGGCGAGGTGATTTTGTGGCGAGGGGGCTTGCCCCCGTTCGGCGGCGTAGCCGTCGCAAATCCGGCTAATCGGGTGTATCTGAAGCTATTCGATTGAATGGTTTTGGGGCTGCTTCGCAGCCCAGCGGGGGCAAGCCCCCTCGCCACAAAAGCCCCTGCCACTCAGCGATCGGATTTGGAAGGGAGCATCCACACCAACCCACTGGCCTTGGCCCGCTCATGACACAACCCCAGCACCTTGCGCCGCTCGTCGTTGTCCATGCGGCTCCAGCGGGTGATTTCTTCCACCGTACGCTGGCAACCGGTGCAGATGTCATCGTCGTCCAGCGCACAGATATTCACGCAGGGCGATGCTACCGGGCGTTCGGTGGCGGTCATTGTTCCTGCTCGACCAGGTCGCGGGCATAACGCTGCGAGTTGTGCACGTAGTGAGCAGCGCTGGCCTCCAGCATCTTGATTTGCGGCTCGGTCAATTCGCGCACCACTTTGCCGGGCGAGCCCATGACCAGCGAGCCGTCCGGAATTTCCTTGCCTTCGCCGATCAGCGAGTTGGCGCCGATGATGCAGTTCTTGCCGATCTTCGCGCCGTTGAGGATCACTGCGTTGATGCCGATCAGGCTGTTATCGCCGACGGTGCAGCCGTGGAGCATGGCGTTGTGGCCGATGGTCACGCCGGTGCCGATGGTCAGCGGGTAGCCCATGTCGGTGTGCATCACGGTGCCGTCCTGGACGTTACTGTTCTTGCCAATCAGGATCAGCTCGTTGTCGCCGCGCAGCACGGCGTTGAACCAGACGTTGGCGCCCTCTTCCAGCTTGACCTTGCCCACCAGCACGGCATTGGGTGCGACCCAGCTCTGTGGATGGGTTTCGACGCGGGCGTCGCCCAGGCGGTACTTCATTGTTGTATTCCTCAGGGCTCAGGCAGGGCCATTCGAATGATGGCTTCAGATATTGATAAAGCTTTTGGGAGGTTGGTGCAGGCTGATTTTGGCGTCATACAGCAGGTTGATCAACTCGACGATCATGATCGCCGTCAGCCCCCAGATCTTGTATTCGCCATAGCGATAGCTCGGCACGTACCAGCTGCGGCCCTGATAATCGATGCGATGGGTATGTTCGCGGGGGTCTTTGCGGAAGAATTCCAGGGGCACGCTGAACACCGCGGCGATCTCGGCATCGTTGGCCCGGTATTCGACGAAATCCGGAATCACCCCGACATAGGGCGTGACCTGGATGCCATGCAGGCTGATCAGCGGGCTGAGCGGGCCGATCACCTCGACCAGTCCCGGCGGCAGGCCGATCTCTTCTTCGGCTTCGCGCAGGGCGGTGAAAACAAGATCGGGGTCTTCCGGGTCACGACGCCCGCCGGGAAAGGCGACTTCGCCACCATGGGTCGACAGGCCGCTGGCACGCAGGGTCAACACCAGCTCAGGTTCGTCACTGCGAGTGATGGGCACTAGCACCGCGGCCTCGGGAAAACGACGGTCGGTCTCCAATATGCGTGGAGTGTAGTGACTAACCCGATGCAGTAGCTCGTCCAGCATGAGTGTTCTCGATCTGTGCCTTACCCGGCATCATGCACCAATCGCTGCGGCCGCCCAACCCCCGCAACAGCCCCATGTCGCGAAACGACAACTTGCCGACCGGCACTGCCGCACGCCAAGATAGGCGCAGCATTCAGGAACCCCAGCATGAAATTTTGCAGCCAGTGCGGTAACCCGGTGACCCAGCGCATTCCCGAAGGCGATTCGCGCCTGCGTTTTGTCTGCGACAGCTGTCAGGCCATTCACTACCAGAACCCCAACATCGTCGCCGGTTGCGTGGCGACCTGGGGCACCCAGGTGTTGCTGTGTCGACGGGCCATCGAGCCGCGACGCGGTTACTGGACCCTGCCCGCCGGTTTCATGGAGAACGGCGAGACCATCGAGCAAGCGGCCATTCGCGAAACCGCCGAGGAAGCCTGCGCCCGGGTGCGCAACCTGAACATCTATACCCTGATCGACGTGCCACACATCAGCCAGGTGCATGTGTTCTTCCGCGCCGAGTTGGCGGACCTGGATTTTTCTGCCGGCCCCGAGAGCCTGGAAGTGCAACTATTCGACGAAGCGGACATTCCATGGGATGAGCTGGCTTTCCGCACAGTGGGCCGTACCTTAGAATGCTTCTTCGCTGACCGGCGGACCGAGGTCTATCCCGTACGGTCTGAATCGATCCCTCCGCTTGCTCAGCCTGCCATTATTTGATGCCGTATTGCTATCATTCGTAGCCGCTGAAAATCGCAGCCTGCGGCAGCTCCTACAAAAACATCTATAAATAAATAGTCGCGACACCTCCTGGGGAATCGTTTCAATGCGCTGGTTGCTTGCCCTGTTCTGCTTGTCGTTCGTCACGGTGTCCCAGGCTTCTGCCGTGGAAACCCTGAACGGCAAGGTCATCGAGAAAATCCTGGTTCTCAAGTCGTCCCATCAATTGCAATTGATCAATGACGGCAAGCCGCTCAAGACCTATCGCATTTCCCTGGGCAAGCGTCCCAAGGGCCCGAAACTGATGGAAGGCGACAAACGCACCCCGGAAGGCTTCTACTGGGTCGACTGGCGCAAGGTCAGTGATAAATTCAACCTGGCGATGCACATTTCCTACCCGAACATCAGCGATTCGGCCCGCGCCCGCCGTGAAGGTGTCGAGCCTGGCGGCATGATCATGATCCACGGCACCCCGGACACCGAAGACACCCCGGAAGACCTGTTCCACACCCTGGACTGGACCGACGGCTGCATCGCCATGCGCAACATGGACATGCGCGAAGTCTGGAACCTGGTGCCGGACGGCACGATGATCGAAATTCGTCCGTAACATTCCGGATAAGCGGGGGCTTCTGTGGCGAGGGGGCTTGCCCCCGTTGCACTGCGAAGCAGTGCTTAAAGCTGCAACCTAGGTCCACCAGACTCACCGGGGTGGCTGATTTTACGACTGCTTCGCAGCCGAACGGGGGCAAGCCCCCTCGCCACAGGTCCTCGCACTACCTTCTGTCGCCATCGCAAAAATAAATTCCAAAGATCGCAGCCAGCCGCAGCTTCTGCAGGGTGAATACCATTTCGCTCCGCGGGAGCGGCCGCAGGCTGCGATCGTTGTCGCTTTAAACCCCACCACTAATACCACTTCAAACCAACCCGCATCCAGCAGACCACAGCCGGCTAGTTTCCATCCGCCAGCGGTAAAGCACTGGTGTTGACATGGTATTCAAGTGGTATTAGTTTTCGCCCATTCACGGGCAAAAACATTCCAACATCCGCCCCGGACACTCGCCATGAACGACCTACAGGCCCTGCGCCCCGACGACACCCAACCCACGCCGTTGTACCTGCAACTGGCGCGCAATCTGGAAGCGGCGATCCATGCCGGCCAGTGGAAAGCCGAACAGGCCATGCCGTCGGAGCGCAATCTGAGCGAGACGCTGGGCATCTCCCGCGTCACCGCCCGCAAGGCGCTGGAAGTGTTGTTCGATCAAGGCCTGATCCGGCGCAACCAAGGCTCCGGCACCTTTATCACGCCGCGCCTTGAACAACCGTTGTCGCGCCTGTCCGGCTTCAGTGAAATGCTCCGTCTCAAGGGTTTCGTGCCCAGCTCGCAATGGCTGGAGCGGGAAATCACCCTGCCGACCCACGAAGAGCTGATCCGCCTCGGCCTGTCGCCCAACGACAAAGTTGCGCGCCTCAAACGCCTGCGCAAGGCCGACGACACGGTCATGGCCATCGAGATGAGCACCCTGCCCGCCTCGATCATTGCCAAGCCGCAAATGGTCGGCGACTCCCTCTACGAATTCCTCGACGGCATCGGCAAACCAATTGTCCGCGCCTTGCAGCACATCCAGGCGATCAACGCCTCGGACGAGTTCGCCGCGCTGGTCGGTATCGCCCCCGGCACCGCGATGTTGCTGATGACCCGGGTCGGCTACCTGGAAGACAACTCGCCCATCGAAGTCACCGACACCTATTGCCGCAACGACTACTACGACTTTGTGGCAGAGCTTCGCCGCTAGAACGCTGCACCGCGAAATCGCCAAACCAGAGAACCGATCATGTCCGAAGACAACATCCTCACCGCCCACGGCTGGGTTCGCGGCCGACTGGTCCACGAACACGGCAAAGTCGTGTCGATCGAAGGCGTGCCCTGCGATCCGGCGGACAACGATTTGCCGTACCTCCTGCCGGGCTTCATCGACCTGCACGTTCACGGCGGCGGCGGCAAAGACATCATGGAAGGCGCGCCAGCCTTCGAAACCATCACCCGAACCCACGTGCGCTTCGGCACCACCTCGCTGCTGGCCACCACCATGACCGCACCGAGCGACGAAATCTCGCGCGTGCTCAAGGCCGTCGGCGAATTCTCTGAGCAGCGCCCCAAAGGCAGCGCCCGGGTGCTCGGCGTGCACCTTGAAGGCCCGTACATCAACCCCGGCAAGCTCGGCGCGCAACCCAACTTCGCCCATACGGCGCTGATGGCTGAAGTCGAAGCGTACCTGGCGCTCGCGCCGATCCGGGTGATCACCATCGCCCCGGAAATCGCCGGTCACGATGCCTTGATCCGTGACCTCAGCAGCCGTGGCATTCGCATGCAGATCGGCCACACCCTGGGCAGTTACGAGGAAGGCGTCGCCGCGCTGGAAGCCGGCGCCAGCAGCTTCACCCACCTCTACAACGCCATGAGCCCGCTGCATCACCGCGAGCCGGGGATCGTCGGCGCGGCGCTGGCCCACGCCAAATACGCCGAACTGATACCGGATTTACTGCACGTGCACCCCGGCGCCATTCGCGTCGCCCTGCGCTCGATCCCGTGCCTGTACTGCGTCACCGACTCGACCGCCGCCGCCGGCATGCCCGACGGCGAATACAAACTCGGCAGCCACACCGTGACCAAGTGCCTGGGCGGCGTGCGCCTGCCCGACGGCACCCTGGCCGGCAGCACCCTGACCATGGATCAGGCCCTGCGCAACCTGGTGAAGATCGGCCTGCCCATCGCCGAAGCCTCGCAGCGCTTGTCGCAATTCCCCGCCGACTACCTCGGCATCACCGAACGCGGGCGCCTGCAACCCGGGGCCTGGGCCGACTGCGTGCGGCTGGATCGCTCACTGAAACTGACCGCCGTCATGGTCGAAGGAGAAGACATTGACTTCAAAAATGCTTGAAGAGGCGCTGTCCTCGTTCGAGGCCGTGCAAGCCCAACTGCAAACACTCGACCCGCAGATGATCGAGATCGCCGGGCGCCTGCGCCGTCAGCCGCCGCAAGTGGCCATGACCGTGGCACGCGGCAGCTCCGACCACGCCGCCAGCTACTTCGCCTACCTGACCATGCAACTGCTGGGCATCCCGGTGGCGTCGCTGCCGATGTCGGTGGTGACCATGCAGCAGGCACCGCTGAAGGTCAGCGGCCAGGTGGCATTCGCCTTCTCGCAATCGGGGCAAAGCCCGGACCTGGTGAACAGCCTGCGCCTGTTGCGCAAGCGTGGCGCCTTGAGCATTTCGCTGGTCAATGTCGAAGACTCACCACTGGAAGCCGCCTGCGAATTCAGCCTGCCCCTGTGTGCCGGCACCGAAAGCAGCGTCGCCGCGACCAAGAGCTTCATCGCCACCCTCAGCGCCAGCGCCCGGCTGATTGGCCACTGGAAAGAAGACGCCGAACTGCTCGAGGCCGGTGCTGCCTTGCCCGATGGCCTGCGCCACGCCGCGCAACAGGACTGGAGCCTGGCCATCGACGCCTTGCGCGATTGCCAGCGGTTGATGGTGATCGGCCGTGGCGCCGGTTTTGCCATTGCCCAGGAAGCGGCGCTCAAGTTCAAGGAAACCTCGGCGATCCAGGCCGAAGCCTTCAGCAGCGCCGAAGTCCGTCACGGCCCGATGGCCTTGATCGGCGACAACTACCCGCTGCTGGTGTTTGCCCCACGGGGTGCCGAACAGGCCGGTTTGCTCAGCCTGGCCGCCGACATGCGCCAGCGCGGTGCCCGTGTCCTGCTGGCCGCACCGGATGACGTACTCGAACGCGACCTGACCCTGACCTGCGCCGAACACCCGGCCCTCGACCCGATTCTGGCGATCCAGAGTTTCTACGTGATGGCCGCCGGCCTGGCCGTGGCCCGCGGCATGGACCCGGACCAACCGCGACACCTGAGCAAAGTCACGCGTACGCACTGAACGCCCCCCCTGTAGGAGCGAGCCTGCTCGCGATGGACGTCAACGATGACGCGTTCTTCCTGAATGCACGCGTTGTTCTCAGGTTCTTCGCGAGCAAGCTCGCTCCTACAGTGGGCGAGCTGATCTGAACTTTTTATGAGACCGAGCCATGCACAACAACAATAAAGAGCTGACTTTAAGCGCCCCGCTCAGCGGCCCGGTGCTCACGCTCGCCAAAGTCCCGGACCCGGTGTTTGCCAGCGGCGCCATGGGTGACGGCATCGCCATCGATCCGCTCAACGACACCCTCCACGCCCCCTGCGCCGGCGTGGTGGTGCATGTCGCCCGCACCGGTCACGCGGTGACCCTGCGTGCCGACAACGGCGCGGAATTGCTCCTGCACCTGGGCCTCGACACGGTCGAATTGCAGGGCCAGGGTTTCTCGATGCTGGTCAAGGAAGGCGCGCGCGTCACCAACGGCCAGCCGCTGCTGCGCTACGACCTGGACAAGGTCGCGCAACAGTGCAAGAGCCTGGTCAGCCTGTTGATCCTCACCAACAGCCAGGACTTCCAGGCACGGCCCATCACGTTGAAATCGGTGAAAGTGGGCGAGCCGCTGCTGCACATCATTCGTCGACAGACGTCGAGCGCGCAGGTCGATGCCGAGTTTGTCGGCGTCGAGATTGTCGGCCATGTGCGCATTGCGCACCGGGGCGGTCTGCATGCGCGGCCGGCTGCGTTGATCCGTCAGACCGCGCAGGGTTTCAAAAGCAAATCGCAGCTGCATTTCGCCGGCAAGTCGGCCACCTGCGACAGCCTGATCGGCCTGATGGGGCTGGCCGTCGGCGAGCAGGCGGAGGTCCAGGTCAGTTGCCAGGGCCCGGACGCCGAAGCCGCGCTGCAAGCCTTGCTGACTGCGCTGTCCACCGCCCTGGCCGAAGACAGCCACGCCGCCGCGCCAGCCACGATTGCCCAACGCAATCGCCCCGCCGAAGCCGGTGTGTTGCATGGCGTCTGCGCAGCACCCGGCCTGGTCGGCGGGCCGCTGTTTCGCCTGAATGCGATCAGCCTGCCGGTGGATGCTGGCAATCATGATCCGCAGCAACAACTGCAAGTGTTGGACGCGGCACGGAGCCAGGTGCGCGGCGATATCGAGCACACGCTGGCCCTGGCGAAAAAACACAAGGACACTGCGGAAGAGGCGATTTTCGCCGCGCACCTGGCGCTGCTCGAAGATCCGGCCTTGCTGGACGCCGCCAGTCAATCTGTCGCCCTGGGCACGGCCGCGACTCACGCCTGGAGCCAGGCCATCGACGCGCAATGCGAGGTCCTCCAGCAAACCGGTAGCACGCTGCTGGCCGAACGCGCCAACGACCTGCGTGACCTCAAGCAACGGGTGCTGCGCGTGTTGCTCGGCGATACCTGGCATTACGACGTACCGGCCGGCGCCATCGTCGCCGCCCATGAACTGACCCCCTCCGATTTGCTGCAACTGAGCCAGCAAGGGGTCGCGGGGCTGTGCATGGCCGAAGGCGGCGCGACCTCCCACGTGGCGATTCTGGCCCGGGGCAAAGGCCTGCCATGCATGGTCGCACTGGGCTCGACCCTGCTTGATCAGCAACAGGGGCAAGCGGTAGTGCTGGACGCCGACGGCGGCCGCCTCGAACTGACTCCCAATGCCGAGCGCCTGACCGACGTACGCCAGTTACAGCAACAACAGCAACAACGCCGGGCCGAACAACAGGCCCAGGCGCACACTCCGGCGCTGACCACCGACGGCCTGCGCATCGAAGTCGCCGCCAATGTGGCGTCCAGTTCGGAAGCGACGGACGCACTGGCCAATGGCGCTGACGGCGTCGGCCTGTTGCGCACCGAATTTCTCTTCGTCGACCGCCACACCGCTCCGGACGAACAGGAACAACACCAGGCTTATCAAGCGGTGCTCGATGCCATGGGCGACAAGTCGGTGATCATCCGCACCATCGACGTCGGTGGCGACAAGCAACTCGACTACCTGCCACTGCCCGCCGAGGCCAATCCGGTGCTCGGTCTGCGCGGCATTCGCCTGGCCCAGGTTCGTCCTGAACTGCTCGACCAGCAACTGCGCGCGCTGCTGCACCTGAGCCCATTGTCACGCTGCCGGATCCTGCTGCCGATGGTCACTGAAGTCGATGAACTGCTGCACATCCGCCAGCGCCTCGACGCCTTGTGCGGTGAGCTCGGCCTGGCGCAACGCCCGGAGCTGGGGGTGATGATTGAGGTTCCGGCCGCCGCGCTGCTGGCCGAGCAACTGGCCGAACACGCGGACTTCCTGTCCATCGGCACCAACGACCTGTCGCAATACACCCTGGCCATGGACCGCGACCATGCCGGTCTCGCCGCCCGCGTCGATGCACTGCATCCGGCGCTGCTGCGCTTGATCGCCCAGACCTGCGCCGGTGCAGCACAGCACAACCGTTGGGTGGGCGTGTGCGGCGCCCTGGCGTCCGATCCATTGGCCACGCCGGTGTTGATCGGCCTGGGGGTCAGTGAGTTGTCGGTGAGCCCGGTACAGATCGGTGAAATCAAGGACCGCGTGCGTCATCTCGACGCCAGCGAATGCCGGCGCATCAGCCAGGGCCTGCTCAAGCTGAGCAGCGCCAGCGCGGTGCGTCACGCCTGTCACCAGCATTGGCCTCTGAGCTAAAGAACAACAAGAATCCACGGAGAAGCGCCATGTACCAACTTTTCATTGAAGGCCTGCAACGCCTCGGCCGCGCGCTGATGCTGCCGATCGCGATCCTGCCGATTGCCGGCCTGCTGCTGCGCCTGGGCGATACCGACCTGCTGAACATCGCGATCATCCACGACGCCGGCCAGGTGATTTTCGCCAACCTGGCGATGATCTTCGCCATCGGCATCGCGGTCGGTTTCGCCAAGGACAACAACGGTACGGCGGGGCTCGCCGGGGTGATCGGTTACCTGGTGATGATCGCTACGCTCAAGGTGCTCGATCCGAGCATCAACATGGGCATGCTCGCCGGGATCGTCAGCGGCCTGATGGCCGGCGCGCTGTACAACCGCTTCAAGGACATCAAGCTGCCGGAATACCTGGCGTTCTTCGGTGGCCGGCGCTTCGTGCCGATTGTCACCGGCTTCGCTGCCGTCGGTTTGGGCGTGGTGTTCGGCTATATCTGGCCGCCGATCCAGCACGGCATCAACAGCTTCGGCACGCTGATGATGGAGAGCGGCAGCTTCGGCGCGTTCATCTTCGGCGTGTTCAACCGCCTACTGATCGTCACCGGCCTGCATCACATCCTCAACAACATGGCGTGGTTCGTGTTCGGCAATTTCACCGACCCCACCACCGGTGCGCTGGTAACCGGCGACCTGTCGCGCTACTTCGCCGGCGACCCGAAAGGTGGCCAGTTCATGACCGGCATGTTCCCGATGATGATCTTCGGCCTGCCTGCCGCCTGCCTGGCGATGTACCGCAACGCCCTGCCGGAGCGGCGCAAGGTCATGGGCGGGATTTTCCTGTCGATGGCACTGACCGCGTTCCTGACCGGTGTGACCGAGCCGATCGAATTCGCCTTCATGTTCCTCGCGCCACTGCTGTTTCTGCTGCATGCGTTGTTGACTGGCCTGTCGATGGCCATCACCAATGCGCTGAACATTCATTTGGGCTTCACCTTTTCCGGCGGCCTCATCGACATGATCCTCGGCTGGGGGAAGTCCACCAACGGCTGGCTGGTGCTCCCGGTGGGCGTGGCGTATGCCGTGATCTATTACGTGGTGTTCGATTTCTGCATCCGCCGCTTCGACCTGAAGACACCGGGCCGCGAAACCAGCGCCACCGCCCCGCAGGTTGCAGTGGCCGACAATGAACGCGCCGGGGCTTACATCAAGGCCCTGGGCGGTGCCGAGAACCTGATCACCGTCGGTGCCTGCACCACGCGTTTGCGCCTGGACATGGTGGATCGCAACAAGGCTTCGGATGCCGATCTGAAAGCACTCGGCGCCATGGCCGTGGTGCGTCCGGGCAAGGGCGGGAGCTTGCAGGTGGTGGTCGGGCCGATGGCTGATGCCATTGCCGATGAGATTCGCCTGGCAATGCCGGCACTGGGGCGCGCCATCGTGTCGTCACCGGCCGCAGAAGTCGACGCGCCGAAACCTGCCACCGTGACGACACCTGAGGCGCAGCAATGGCTCAATGCCCTGGGCGGTGGCAACAACGTGCTGCAACTCGATTGCATCGCCATGACCCGCATTCGCCTGCAACTGGCCAACGGCAAGGCCCTGTCGGAGTGTGATTTGAAAGTGCTGGGTTGCCAGGGTGTGAGTCAGCTGGACGGCGGCATCTGGCATCTGCTGATAGGCGACAAGGCACCGAGCTTGAGTGATGCGCTGGAAGCGTTGGTCAATCGCAGTGAGGTGAATGCCAAGGTTTAGCACCTGATTGCCGGCCTCCATCGAACCAATGTGGGAGCGGGCTTGCTCGCGAAGAGGGAGTGTCAGTCAACATCAATGCTGGCTGACCCGCCGCCTTCGCGAGCAAGCCCGCTCCCACAGTTTTGATCGGTGTACATTCGTTGAACGGCAGGCAACAAAAAACCCGCTGAAATCACTCTCAGCGGGTTTTTCATTTCAGCGGCGCAGAATCAGAAATCCTCCAACCGCCACACTTCATAAGCCGGAGTCTCGTAGGGATGGCTCTGTTTCAGAGCCGCCACCACCGAGCGAATCAACTCATCCGCCACCACCAGCTCGACCTTCCATTCCTCGACCTGTTCGACCTGCCCTGCCTCGCCAATGAACGGCTGACTGCCGTCCAGTGGGCGAAACTGGCCAGTGCCAAGCACCTGCCAAGCACAGTGGTCATAGTCACCGATTCGACCGCCACCGGCAGCGAATACGGCACTCTTCACGTCTTCGACGTGACTGGTTGGAACAAAAAAGCTGAGCTTGTACACAGCGCTTAGTTCACCCAAACCCGAGCATTACGGAACATGCGCATCAGCGGTGCATCTTCGTTCCACTCATCCGAGCGCCACGAGTTCTGCACGGCGCGGAATACACGCTCCGGGTGCGGCATCATGATGGTCACGCGACCGTCGCGGCTGGTCAAACCGGTGATCCCGCGCGGCGAGCCGTTCGGGTTGGCCGGGTAGCTTTCGGTGACCTTGCCGTGGTTGTCGACGAAACGCATCGCCACGCAACCGGACAGATCGGCTTCCAGCAGTGCTTCTTCGCTGGAGAACTCGGCATGGCCTTCACCGTGGGCGATGGCGATCGGCATGCGCGAACCGGCCATGCCCTGCAGGAAGATCGAGTTCGACTCCTGGATCTGCACCATGGCAACACGGGCTTCGAACTGTTCGGAACGGTTACGCACGAAGTGCGGCCAGAACTCGCTGCCCGGGATCAGCTCGTGCAGGTTGGACATCATCTGGCAACCGTTGCACACGCCGAGGGTGAAGCTGTCGTTGCGTTCGAAGAAACCCTGGAACGCATCGCGGGCACGGCTGTTGAACAGTGCGGACTTGGCCCAGCCTTCACCGGCACCCAGTACGTCGCCGTAGGAGAAACCGCCGCAGGCAACCATGCCCTTGAACTCGTTCAGGTCGACACGGCCGGCCAGAATGTCGCTCATGTGCACGTCGATCGCGTTGAAACCGGCGCGGTCGAACGCAGCCGCCATTTCCACCTGACCGTTAACGCCCTGCTCACGCAGTACGGCAACCTGTGGGCGAATGCCTTTCTTGATGTAAGGCGCGGCGATGTCCTGGTTGACGTCGTAGCTCAGCTTGACGCTCAGGCCCGGGTTGTCTTCTTCCAGCAGCACATCGAACTCTTGCTCGGCGCAGTCGGCGTTGTCACGCAGACGCTGGATCTGGTAGCTGGTCTCGGCCCACTGACGCTGCAGCAGACGACGCTGACCTTCGAACACGGTTTCGCCGTTGAAGGTGATGCTGATCTCGCCGTTGTTCATCGGCTGGCCAACCACCGATACGCAATCACCCAGACCGGCAGCGCTGAACTGCGCGAGGATGTCCGGAGTGGCGTCCTGGCGAACCTGGATCACCGCACCCAGTTCTTCGTTGAACAGGATCGCGGCGATGTCGGCGGAGGTTTCTGCCAGGCCGTCGAGGTTCAGGCTCAGGCCGCAGTGACCGGCGAACGCCATCTCGACAACGCTGGTCAGCAGACCACCGTCGGAACGGTCGTGGTAAGCCAGCAGGTGACCGTCGGCGTTGAGACCCTGGATCACCGCGAAGAAGGCTTTCAGGTCTTCGGCGTCATCGACGTCCGGAGCCTGGCTGCCGAGCTTGCCGTGAACCTGGGCGAGGATCGAGGCGCCCATGCGGTTCTGGCCACGACCGAGGTCGATCAGGATCAGGTCGGTGGTGCCCTTGTCCATGCGCAGTTGCGGGGTCAGGGTCTGACGGATGTCAGTCACTGGCGCGAAACCGGTCACGATCAGGGACATTGGCGAAGTGACGGACTTGTCCACGCCTTCATCGTTCCAGCGCGTGGCCATGGACATCGAGTCCTTGCCCACTGGAATGGTGATGCCCAGCTCAGGGCACAGTTCCATGCCGACCGCTTTCACGGTGTCGTACAGACGCGCGTCTTCACCCGGGTGACCGGCAGCGGACATCCAGTTCGCCGACAACTTGATGTCGGAGATCTTGCCGATGCGCGATGCCGCGATGTTGGTCAGGGTTTCGCCGATGGCCATGCGGCCCGACGCCGGAGCGTCCAGCAGTGCCAGCGGAGTACGCTCGCCCATGGCCATGGCTTCACCGGTGTAGACGTCGAAGCTGGTGGCGGTAACGGCAACGTCGGCCACCGGCACCTGCCACGGGCCGACCATCTGGTCACGAGCAACGAGGCCGGTGATGGTGCGGTCGCCGATGGTGATCAGGAAGCTCTTGCTGGCCACGGCCGGGTGATGCAGGACGCGCTCGACGCAGTCGCCAATGTTCAGGGTCGACGGATCGAAATCGTCGCCCAGTTCATTTTCACGAACCACCGAACGGTGCATGCGTGGCGCCTTGCCCAGCAAGACTTCCAGTGGCATGTCCACCGGGCTGTTGCCGAAGTGGCTGTCGGTCACGGTCAACTGCGGTTCGGCAGTGGCTTCGCCGACCACGGCAAACGGGCAGCGCTCGCGTTCGCAGATCGCCTTGAAGCGCTCGAAGTCCGCCGGGCCGACCGCCAGAACGTAACGTTCCTGGGATTCGTTGGACCAGATTTCGTGCGGGGCCATGCCCGGCTCGTCGTTTGGAATGTTGCGCAGTTCGAAACGGCCACCGCGGTCGCCGTCGTTGACCAGTTCCGGGAAGGCGTTGGACAGGCCGCCCGCACCCACGTCGTGGATGAAGCTGATCGGGTTCTTGTCGCCCAGCTGCCAGCAACGGTCGATGACTTCCTGGCAGCGACGTTCCATCTCAGGGTTTTCGCGCTGTACCGAAGCGAAGTCCAGGTCCGCCGAGCTGGTGCCGGTGGCCATGGAGGAAGCCGCGCCGCCGCCCAGGCCGATCAGCATCGCCGGGCCGCCGAGCACGATCAGCTTGGAGCCGACCAGGATCTCGCCTTTCTTGACGTGTTCTTCACGGATGTTGCCCATGCCGCCAGCCAGCATGATCGGCTTGTGGTAGCCGCGAACTTCGTCACCGTGCGGGGTGGTGATCGACTGTTCGAAGGTACGGAAGTAGCCGGTCAGGGCCGGACGACCGAATTCGTTGTTGAACGCAGCGCCGCCCAGCGGGCCTTCGATCATGATGTCCAGCGCGGTAACGATGCGCTCAGGCTTGCCGTACGGCACTTCCCACGGCTGTTCGAAGCCCGGGATCTGCAGGTTGGACACGGTGAACCCGGTCAGGCCAGCCTTTGGTTTGGCACCGCGACCGGTCGCGCCTTCGTCGCGGATCTCGCCACCGGAACCGGTGGATGCGCCCGGGAACGGGGCAATCGCGGTTGGGTGGTTGTGGGTCTCGACCTTCATCAGGATGTGCACCGGCTCCTGCACCGCGCCGTACTGGCGGGTCTCAGGGTCCGGGAAGAAGCGACCGGCCACGGAGCCGACGATCACCGAAGCGTTGTCCTTATAAGCCGACAGGACACCTTCGCTGTGCATCTGGTAGGTGTTCTTGATCATGCCGAACAGGCTTTTTTCCTGGCTCTGGCCGTCGATGTCCCAACTGGCGTTGAAGATCTTGTGACGGCAGTGCTCGGAGTTCGCCTGGGCGAACATCATCAGTTCGATGTCATGCGGGTTGCGCTTCAAGCCGACGAAGGCGTTGACCAGGTAATCGATCTCGTCTTCGGCCAGGGCCAGGCCCAGCTCGGTGTTGGCTTTTTCCAGCGCGGCGCGGCCGCCGCCCAACACGTCGATGGCGGTCAGGGGTTTCGGTTCGGCGTGGCTGAACAGGCCGGCGGCCTGTTCGAGGTTGCCCAGGACGATCTGGGTCATGCGGTCGTGCAAACCGTCGGCGATCAACCGGGCTTCAGCGTCGCTGAACTGGCCGGCCACGTAGAACGCGATACCGCGTTCCAGGCGCTGGATTTTCGCCAGGCCACAGTTGCGAGCGATGTCACTGGCCTTGCTCGACCACGGCGAAATGGTGCCGAAACGTGGCAGCACCAGAAACAGACGACCGGTCGGTTCTTGTACCGGAACACTTGGACCGTACTTCAGAAGGCGCGCAAGCACCTGCTGTTCGTCGCCGTTCAGGACGCCGGTAACTTCGGCGAAGTGAGCGAATTCAGCATACAGGCCACTGACAGCCGGAACCTTTTGGCTCAGTTGCTCAAGGAGCTTGCTGTGGCGAAAGGCAGAAAGGGCAGGAGCGCCGCGCAGGATCAACATCTTCGGGACAGCCTCGGGAAGGGGTGTGCTTTGAGGCCGTGCATTCTAGCCTAAACAGCCCGCGACATCACCCGAAACGCTACGCACGGTTGCACTCGGGTGTCGATCTGTGTTTCTGCCTCGAAAGTCAGGTTAATTACACCTATGCCGATCGCTTATTTTTACTGTAACAAAATGCAGACAAGGCCCATTCCTGCGGGGTTTCGGCCGGTTTTGTGATCTCTAGCAGACAACCCCCTCGCTGTCGAGATATGGCGCCCGTGGTCCTTTGCGTATACTGCGCAGATGTTTTCCCCAACGGCTTTGCGTCCGCGGTACGCCAAATGGCTGATCGCAACCGGACTCTTCCTGATGCTCGGTGGCTGTGTTGATAAACCCAACACGCTTGAGCGCGTAAAGGAGGATGGTGTACTGCGGGTGGTTACCCGAAACAGCCCCGCCACCTACTTTCAGGATCGCAACGGTGAAACCGGCTTCGAATACGAGCTGGTGAAGCGCTTCGCCGACGATCTGGGGGTCGAGCTCAAGATCGAGACCGCCGACAACCTCGATGACCTGTTCAACCAGGTCGGCAAGCCCAATGGCCCGGTGCTGGCGGCTGCCGGCCTGGTCAGCAGCGAAGAGCGCAAGAAGCAGGTGCGCTTCTCGCACTCCTATCTGGAAGTCACCCCGCAGGTCATCTACCGCAACGGCCAGTCACGGCCGACCGATGCAAAGGATCTGGTGGGCAAGAAGATCATGGTGCTCAAGGGCAGCACCCACGCCGAACAACTCGCGCAACTGAAACAGAAATTTCCCGGCATCGAATACGAAGAGTCTGACGCAGTCGAGGTCGTCGATCTCCTGCGCATGGTCGATGAAGGCCAGATCGACCTGACGCTGGTCGACTCCAACGAAGTGGCGATGAACCAGGTGTACTTCACCAACATCCGGGTCGCCTTCGACCTCGGTGACGCCAGCAACCAGAGTTGGGCCGTTGCGCCAGGCGACGACAACAGCCTGCTCAACGAAATCAACGAATACCTCGACAAGGTCAAGAAGAACGGCACCCTGCAACGCCTCAAGGACCGCTACTACGGGCACGTCGACGTCCTCGGCTACATGGGCGCCACCACGTTTGCCCAGCACTTGCAGCAACGCCTGCCCAAGTACGAACAGCACTTCAAGTCGTACGCCAAGAAAGAGAAAGTCGACTGGCGCCTGCTGGCGGCCATCGGCTACCAGGAGTCGCTGTGGCAGCCGGCCGTCACGTCCAAGACCGGCGTGCGCGGCCTGATGATGCTGACCCAGAACACCGCGCAGGCCATGGGTGTGTCCAACCGCCTGGACCCCAAGCAGAGCATCATGGGCGGCGCCAAGTACCTGGCCTACATGAAAGACCAGCTCGACGATTCGATCCAGGAACCGGACCGTACCTGGTTTGCCCTGGCAGCCTATAACGTCGGCAGCGGTCACCTGGATGACGCACGCAAACTGGCGGCCAAGGAAGGGTTGAACCCGGACAAATGGCTGGATGTGAAGAAAATCCTGCCGCGCCTGTCGGAAAAGAAGTGGTACAGCAAGACCCGTTACGGCTACGCCCGTGGCGGCGAACCGGTGCACTTCGTGGCGAACATCCGTCGCTACTACGACATCCTGACCTGGGTCACGCAACCGCAGCTCGAAGGCGATCAGGTCGCCGAGGGCAAACTGCTTGTGCCGGGGATCGACAAGAGCAAGCCGGCGCAGGAGCCTGCTCCGCTCTGACAATCACCACCAATCAAATGTGGGAGCGGGCTTGCTCGCGAAAGCGGAGTGTCAGCCAACAGAGATGTTGAATGATAAACCGCCTTCGCGAGCAAGCCCGCTCCCACATTGGTTTTGTGTTGTTTTTCAGGCCTTGGCAGCCGCCGCCAGAATCAGCGCCTTCATCTCCGAAACAGCCGACTTGAAGCCAACGAACAGCGCATGGGCCACCAGCGCATGGCCGATGTTCAACTCGTTGATGCCCTTGATCGCCGCCACGGCCTCAACGTTGTGATAGTGCAGGCCATGGCCGGCATTGACGATCAGGCCCTGGGCCAGGCCGAAGGCCACGCCATCGGCCACGCGCTTGAGCTCTTCAGCGACTTCGGTCGGCGTCTCGGCATCGGCGTAACGACCGGTGTGCAGCTCGATGGCCGGTGCGCCAACGCGACGGGAGGCTTCGATCTGACGCTCGTCGGCGTCAATGAACAGCGACACTTCGGAGCCGATCTTCGACAGGCGCTCGACCGCTGCCTTGATCCGCGCTTCCTGCCCCGCCACGTCCAGGCCGCCTTCGGTGGTCAGTTCCTGACGGGTTTCCGGCACCAGGCAAATGTGCGCCGGGCGGATGCGTTCGGCGAACTGCATCATTTCCTCGGTGACGCCCATTTCGAAGTTCATGCGGGTTTGCAGCACGTCCTTGAGCAGCAGCACGTCGCGTTCCTGAATGTGTCGACGATCTTCACGCAGGTGCACGGTGATGCCGTCGGCGCCCGCCTCTTCCGCGTCCAGTGCTGCCTTGACCGGGTCCGGGTAACGGGTGCCCCGGGCCTGACGCAGGGTGGCAACGTGGTCGATGTTCACGCCAAGAAGAATACGGGTGCTGGTGGTCACGGAAAACGCTCCAGAAGAAGAGAAAGTTCGGTGCACAGCATACATGGGGAATTTACGGTTTTCGAAACAACTCGCGGGAAACCAGCGGCCGGCCCCCCAGATGCACGGCCAATGCCTGGCGCATCAGACGCTTGGCAGCCGACAAGGCACCCGGCGCACTCCAGTCGGCTTCAGCCATGGCCAACAGCTCGGCGCCATTGAACAGGCCAGGCTGCAGCAGATAGACCCGCTCCAGCCCCGCATCCACTTGCAAACGGTAGAGACCGTCCGGCGCGATGGGCTGATCATGGATATCACCGGTCAGGGAAAAACCGTAGCCGAGGTCATCGAGCAAGCGCCACTCGAAGGAGCGCAGCAAGGGCTCCAGCGGCCGACCTTCAGCCAGCGCCAGCAAAGTGGCGGCGTAATGATCGAACACCGAGGGGAGCGGATCTTCAGCGGGCAACAGGCGAATCAGCAACTCATTGAGATAAAGCCCACTGAACAGCGCCTCGCCACTGAGCCAGGTGGAAACCCCGGCACTTTCCATGCGCCCGACATTCTTCAGCTCGCCCCTGCCCCGAAACTCCACTTCCAGTGGCACGAACGGTCTCGCCAGCGTCCCGGCCTTGCCCCGCGCACTGCGCAACACCGCCCGCAACCGACCTTGCGGCGTCAGGAAGTCCACCAGCGCACTGTTTTCACGGTAAGCGCGGGAGTGCAGGACGTAGGCGGGTTGGGGGATGGGTTGGGACATGGAGCTCTCAATGAACTGTAGGAGCGAGCTTGCTCGCGATGGTGGGTAACGATAACGCGGGCATTCTGAATGAACACGGCGCTTTCAAGTCCATCGCGAGCAAGCTCGCTCCTACAGGGGGCCTTGCGAAGTATTACAGATCGCCATAACCCAACGAACGCAACGCACGCTCGTCATCGGACCAGCCACCCTTAACCTTGACCCACAGGTTGAGCATGATCTTGGAGTCGAACAGCAGCTCCATGTCCTTGCGCGCTTCGGTGCCGATGCGCTTGATGCGCTCGCCCTTGTCGCCAATGATGATTTTCTTCTGGCCATCGCGCTCGACGAGAATCAAGGCATGGATGTGCAGGGTCTTGCCCTGCTGCTTGAACTCTTCGATTTCAACGGTGATCTGGTACGGCAGCTCGGCGCCCATCTGGCGCATGATTTTCTCGCGCACCAGTTCAGCGGCGAGGAAGCGGCTGCTGCGGTCGGTGATCTGGTCTTCCGGGAAGAAGTGATCGTTTTCCGGCAGGTGCTCGGCGATCACTCGCTCCAGTGCGTCGAGGTTGTGCCCGTGTTGCGCGGAAATCGGGATGATCTGCGCATTCGGCAGCTGCTCCTGCAACCAGCTCAGGTGCGGCATCAGCTCGGCTTTGTCTTCGATGCGATCGGTCTTGTTCAGCGCCACGATCAGCGGGCCGGTCACGTACTGGACGCGCTCGAGAACCATCTGGTCTTCGTCGGTCCACTTGGTGCGGTCGACCACGAAGATCACCACGTCGACGTCTTTCAACGCCGCCGAAGCGGTCTTGTTCATGTAGCGGTTCAGGGCCTTCTCGCCACCCTTGTGCATACCAGGGGTGTCGACGTAGATCGCCTGCACATCGCCCTCGGTCTTGATACCGAGCATGTTGTGGCGGGTGGTTTGCGGTTTGCGCGAGGTGATCGCCAGCTTCTGACCCAGGATGTGGTTCAGCAGCGTGGACTTGCCCACGTTCGGACGGCCGACGATGGCAACATAGCCACAGCGAGTTGCGTTTGTATCAGTCATTGCCATTCTCCACACCCAGGGCAATCAGTGCTGCGGCGGCCGCTACCTGTTCGGCAATACGACGACTCACACCCTGACCTCGGCTTTTTTCATTCAGTAAGATGATTTCGCATTCGACGAAGAACGTCCGGCAATGCGGCTCACCCTGGATATCCACCACTTCGTAACGCGGCAGCTCACAACCACGGGACTGCAGGAACTCCTGCAGGCGGGTCTTTGGATCTTTGTTGGTGTCGACCAGCGTCAGGCCTTCGAACTCGCCGGCCAGCCAGGCAAGCACGCGCTCGCGGGCCATTTCCATGCCGGCATCGAGGTAGATCGCACCGATCAGCGCTTCGAGGGCATCGGCCAGAATCGACTCGCGACGGAAACCGCCACTTTTCAACTCGCCCGAGCCCAGGCGCAGGTATTCGCCCAGATCGAAACCACGAGCCAGTACGGCCAGGGTCTCACCTTTCACCAGACGCGCGCGCAAACGCGACAACTGGCCTTCGCGGGCCAGCGGAAAACGCTCGAACAGCGCCTCACCGGCGACGAAGTTGAGGATGGCGTCACCGAGGAATTCCAGGCGTTCGTTGTTACGCCCGGCAAAACTGCGGTGAGTCAGGGCCAGGACCATCAGTTCCTGATCCTTGAAGGTGTAGCCGAGCTGACGCTCTAGACGGCTTAAGGAGACGCTCACGGTTTACCCACGCTGAGTTCGTGGCTGGATTCCACCGCCATCGCCGTGAGGCGGCGCAGGCTTGGGACAATTAACGCTGTGTTCAAAAATAACGTCCTGAATATCATTGGCTTCATGCGTTCGGCCCCGAATGTGTCGGTTCCAGAAATGCATTCGGCGCTGTGTTCAACAGCGCCGTGTTTGATTACTTGATCAGGCCAACCCGCGAGAAATTCGGCAGGTGACTGAGTTTGGGTTCCGGCCAGCTCATCCAGACCGCAAAGGCCTTGCCGACGATATTCTTGTCGGGAACCATGCCCAGCAGATCCTTGGGAATGTTTGGATCATCCCAGTAGCGACTGTCGTTCGAGTTGTCGCGGTTGTCGCCCATCATGAAATAATGCCCGGCCGGCACGGTCCACGAATGGTCCGGCATGGCGCGGTAGCGGCTCATTTCCTTGCGGATCATGTGCTCGGCCGCACCGAGTTTTTCCTTGTAGAGCTCAGCGCTGCCCAGCGTGCCCGGCTCGGAGCCGACCAGTTGTTCGGCAATCGATTGACCGTTGACGAACAGGTGCTTGTCGGCGGTGTAGCGAACCGTGTCGCCCGGCAGGCCGACTACACGCTTGATGTAGTTGACGTTCGGATCGCTCGGGTAACGGAACACCATGACATCGCCGCGCTGCGGATCACCGACTTCGATGACTTTCTTGTCGATCACCGGCAAGCGGATCCCGTAGGAAAACTTGCTCACCAGGATGAAGTCGCCGACATCCAGGGTTGGCTTCATCGAACCGGAAGGAATCTGGAACGGTTCCACCAGGAACGAACGCAGCACCAGCACGATGAACAACACCGGGAAGAACGACTTGCCGTATTCAACCAGCAACGGCTCCTTGTTCAGTTTCTCGACCACGACCATGTCTGGCTGGCTGACGCTGCCCTGATAGGAAGCGATGGCGGCACGCCGACGCGGGGCCAGGATCAACAGATCGAGCAACGCCAACAGGCCGCAGACAAACACGGCGATGACCAGCAACAGCGGGAAATTTAGTGACATAGGACCTAACTATCCAACCTGAGCACTGCAAGGAAGGCTTCCTGTGGAATTTCCACGTTGCCGACCTGCTTCATGCGTTTCTTACCGGCCTTTTGCTTTTCCAGCAGCTTTTTCTTACGGCTGACGTCACCACCGTAGCATTTGGCCAATACGTTCTTTCTGAGCGCCTTGACGGTTGTCCGCGCCACAATCTGCCCGCCAATGGCGGCCTGGATTGCCACATCGAACATCTGCCGCGGAATCAGTTCTTTCATTTTCTCGGTCAACTGGCGACCTTTGTAGTGCGAGTTGTCACGGTGCACGATCAGCGCCAGGGCATCGACCTTGTCGCCGTTGATCAGCACGTCCAGTTTTACCAGGCTGGCCGATTGGTAACGATCGAAATGGTAGTCCAGAGAAGCATAGCCGCGACTGGTGGATTTCAGACGATCGAAGAAGTCCAGCACCACTTCGTTCATCGGCAAGTCGTAGGTCACTTGTACCTGCGAACCGAGGAACAGCATGTCGACCTGCACACCACGTTTTTCGATGCACAGGGTAATGACGTTACCCAGGTGCTCTTGCGGCACAAGAATATTGGCGCGCACGATCGGCTCACGCATGTCTTCGATGGAAGACAGGTCCGGCAGCTTGGACGGGTTATCGACGTAGATCGTCTCGCCGGTCTTGAGCAGCAGCTCGAAGATTACCGTCGGCGCCGTGGTGATCAGGTCCAGGTTGTACTCGCGCTCCAGGCGCTCCTGGATGATTTCCATGTGCAGCATGCCGAGGAAGCCGCAACGGAAGCCGAAGCCCAGTGCGTCGGAGCTTTCCGGCGTGTATTGCAGCGACGAGTCGTTGAGGGTGAGCTTTTGCAGCGCCTCGCGGAAGTCTTCGAAGTCGTCGGAGCTGACCGGAAACAGACCGGCGTAAACCTGCGGCTGGATACGTTTGAAGCCTGGCAGTACATCAACGTCCGGCGTCGAGCTCAGGGTCAGGGTGTCGCCCACTGGCGCACCGTGAATGTCCTTGATGCTGGCGATGATGAAGCCCACTTCACCGGCCTTAAGGTCAACGGTAGGGGTGTGTTTCGGGTTGAATACACCGACGCTGTCCACCAGGTGGATCTTGCCGGTGGACTTGACCAGGATCTTGTCGCCCTTCTTCACGCGACCGTGGCGCACGCGGACCAGGGAAACAACGCCCAGGTAGTTGTCGAACCAGGAGTCGATGATCAACGCTTGCAGCGGATCTTCGTAGTTGCCGGTCGGTGCAGGAATGGTGGCGACCAGGCGCTCGAGCACTGCGTCGACACCCAGGCCGGTCTTGGCCGAGCACTCGACTGCGTCGGTGGCATCGATGCCGATGATTTTTTCGATTTCTTCTTTAACACGGTCCGGATCGGCCTGTGGCAGGTCGATCTTGTTCAGCACCGGCATCACTTCCAGGCCCTGCTCGATCGCCGTGTAGCAGTTGGCAACCGACTGTGCTTCAACGCCTTGACCGGCGTCGACCACCAGCAGCGCGCCTTCACAGGCAGCCAGCGAACGGCTGACTTCGTAGGTGAAGTCAACGTGGCCGGGGGTGTCAATGAAGTTCAGCTGGTAGTTGATACCGTCTTTGGCTTTGTAATACAGAGTAACGCTGTGCGCCTTGATGGTGATCCCGCGCTCGCGCTCGAGGTCCATGGAGTCCAGGACCTGGGCTTCCATTTCGCGCTCGGCCAGGCCGCCACACATCTGGATGAAGCGATCGGCCAGCGTCGACTTGCCATGGTCAATGTGGGCGATGATGGAGAAATTGCGGATATGACTCAAATCACTCACGGATCAACACTCAAAAAGGCTGCAGGCATAGCCCGCCGAAAAATAGCCGGGAATTGTACCTGATCCACGGCACAAGCGTCACGTTCGCAGGTCAGACGGCACCTACAAAAACGCCCCGGTCTTGCGACAAGGGCGTTTTTTATCGTCAAAACGGTCGGAAAATACCCGCCATCAACCAGCTCGACGCAGCAACCAGAGCCCCGCCACGGCACAAATACCCGCCGGCACCAGCACCGAAAGCAGCGGTGGGAAGCCGAACACCTGGCTCGAAGGGCCCAGCAGATCCTGCACGATGCGGAAGGTGAAGCCCACCAGCACGCCGGTGAACACCCGTTGCCCCAGGGTCACCGAACGCAGCGGACCGAAGATGAAGGAAATCGCCATCAACACCAGGGCGGCAGTCACCAGCGGTTGCAACACCTTGACCCAAAATGCCAGCCAGTAGCGGCTGTTGCTCAACCCCTGGTCCGCCAGGTAGTGGATATAACTCCACAGACCGCTGATCGACAGCGACTCCGGCACCATGACCACTGTGTTGAGCAACTGCGGGCTCAAGGTGATTTCCCAGCGCTCGTTCGGAGTCGAAACCACTTCGGTGTTGCGCTCGTGGAACAGCGTGGTCGTGACGTCCGTCAACTGCCAGTGATCGGTGTCGAACTCGGCACGCTTGGCGAAGCTCGCCGACAGCATGTGCCGTTCATTGTCGAAACGATAGCGGGTCACGCCGTACAGAATGCCATTGGGCTGCACCGAGTTGACGTGAATGAATTCATCGCCCTGACGGTGCCACAGGCCGTGCTTGGCGCTTTGTGCATCGCCGCTGCCCTGGGCCAGCGAGCGATTGGCCTGCGCGGCGGTTTCAGCGGGTGGAGCGACGTACTCGCCGATCAGCAGACCGGCCAGCATCAGTACCAGCATCGGTTTCATGACCGCCCAGACGATCCGGCCGATCGACACGCCGGCGGCGCGCATGATCGTCAACTCACTGTTGCTGGCCAGACTGCCCAGCCCGATCAGGCAACCGATCAGCGCGGCCATCGGCAGCATCTCGTACATCCGGCGCGGCGCGGTCAACAACACATAACTCAGCGCATCGACCAGGGTGTAGGTGTCGGTGACTTCACCCATCTCGTCGATGAAGGCAAACAGTGTCGCCAGGCCAAGAATGATCCCGAGCACCGCCAGGATCGCCATGAACACGCTGCTACCAATGTAGCGATCCAGCTTAACCACGGGCCACCTCCAGCGCGCTGCGGCGACTCGCCCTCTTCAATCGCAAGGGTTCCCAATAGAGCAAGCCCAGGCCAATGGCCAGGAAAATCCCGTGCACCCACCACAAGCCCAGCACCGCGGGGATCTTGCCCTTATCAAGGGCACCGCGGGCGGCAATCAGAATGGTCAGGTAAGCCATATAGAGAAGAATCGCCGGCAGTAATTTGAGGAATCTGCCCTGACGCGGGTTGACCCGCGACAGCGGCACCGCCATCAGGGTCACGATGAACACCAGCAATGGCAGGGAAATGCGCCATTGCAACTCGGCGCGTGCACGAATGTCTTCACTGCCGATCAAACTACTGGTCGGCATCGCGTCACGGTCGGTGACTTCGTCGCTGACGTCGGGTTTTGGCAGCAATACACCGTACTCGTCGTACTTGATCGCCCGGTAGTCAGCCTGACCCGGACTGCCGTCATAGCGATAGCCGTTGTCCAGGATCAGGTATCGGTTGCCGTCCGGACGAATTTCCTGACGCCCCTTTTCCGCGACCAGGACAGAAATCCCGCGATCCTTGTTGTTGGAACTGATGTTCTTTTGCGAAATGAACACGCCACCCAGATTGACGCGGTCATCCGACATGCGCTCGGTGTAGGTGACCCGGGTGCCGTCACGCAGGGCCTGGAAACGCCCCGGTTCCAGGGTATCGAATTCAGTCAGGGCATCCTGCTTGTTCAACAGCAGTTGAAACTGGTTGGCCCCCTGTGGCGCCAGGCTCAGGCTCAACCACGCCACCACGAGTGCAACCAGGGTGGCGGGAAACATGGTCATCCAGACCAGCCGTTGCTGGCTCATGCCGGTGGCCGAGAGCACGGTCATTTCGCTTTCGAGGTACAGGCGCCCGTAGGACAACAGGATCCCGAGAAACAGCCCCAGCGGCAGGATCAGCTGGAGGAATCCCGGCAGGCGAAAGCCCATGATCAGGAACAGCGAACCCGGATCCAGCAGGCCCGAGGCCGCCTGGGCGAGGTATTTGATGAAGCGACCGCTCATGATGATGACCAGCAGCACGGCACTGACGGCGCTCAAGGTCAACAGGACTTCGCGGGATAGATAACGGAAGACGATCAAACCAGACACTCCAGGGTTGTCAGGCTAAGGCGGCCAAACAAGCAAACGTATCGGACAGCCCGCAAGACAGAGCCGCCGAAAAAAGATGGCGCATTATCCTGTGATTGGGTGCGCCTGTCACTTCGCAATGCATGCAGGAGCCAGCTTGCTGGCGATGGTCGCCAACGATAACGCGAAGAACCTGAAACCCTGCGGTGGTCTTGGGTTCTTCGCGAGCAAGCTCGCTCCTACAGTGACCGACAAAACCGCGAAGATCGTACAACCGAGGGTTGTCAGCCGCCGGTAGCGAGGTTCAAACTGCGGCCTTTGTCGCCGGTCGATCCTGGCGCCGTTCTGTTTATAAGCAATCGACGCACATAAGGTGTCGGGCGCTTGCGTGATAACCATCAATTCAGGGACCCGGACATGGAACTGGTTGTAAAAAGCGTCAACCCGGAAACGTTGAAGACCGCCACGCTCGTGGTCTCCGTCGGCGAAGGCCGCAAGCTCGGCGCCGTTGCCAAACAACTCGACGAACTGAGTGGCGGCGCCATCAGCGCTGTGCTCAAGCGCGGCGACCTGGCCGGCAAGGTTGGCCAGAGCCTGTTGCTGCACAGCCTGCCGAACCTCAAGGCCGAGCGCGTGCTGCTGGTGGGCGTGGGCAAGGACGACGAACTGGGTGACCGCCCGTTCCGCAAAATCATCGCCGGCATCCTCAATACCCTCAAGGGCCTGGGCGGTAGCGATGCGGTACTGGCCCTGGATGAAGTGGTCGTCAAAGGCCGCGACAGCTATGGCAAGACCCGCCTGCTGGCCGAAACCCTGGTGGACGGCGAGTACTCCTTCGACCAGTTCAAGAGCCAGAAAGCCGAACCCCGCGCCCTGAAGAAAATCACCCTGCTGACCATCAAGGCCGCCCAGGCTGAAGTACAGCGCGCCGTGACCCATGCCACCGCCATCGCCAATGGCATGGCCTTCACCCGTAACCTGGGCAACCTGCCGCCAAACATCTGCCACCCGACCTTCCTCGGTGAACAGGCCAAAGACCTCGGCAAAGAGTTCAAGGACCTGAAAGTCGAAGTCCTCGACGAGAAGAAGATCAAGGCACTGGGCATGGGCTCGTTCTACGCCGTGGGCCAGGGCAGCGCCCAGCCTCCGCGCCTGATCGTCATGCAATACAACGGCGGCAAGAAATCCGAGAAGCCTTACGCACTGGTCGGCAAAGGCATCACCTTCGACACCGGCGGTATCAGCCTCAAGCCGGGCGCCGGCATGGATGAAATGAAGTACGACATGGGCGGCGCCGCCAGCGTGTTCGGCACCTTGCGTGCCGTGCTGGAACTGAAGCTGCCGATCAACCTGGTGTGCATCCTGGCCTGCGCCGAGAACATGCCGAGCGGCAACGCTTCGCGCCCTGGCGACATCGTCACCACCATGAGCGGCCAGACCGTGGAAATCCTCAACACCGACGCCGAAGGCCGTCTGGTGCTGTGCGACGCCCTGACCTACTCCGAGCGCTTCAAGCCACAAGCGGTGATCGACATCGCCACCCTGACCGGTGCCTGCGTGGTTGCCCTGGGTTCCCACACTTCGGGCCTGCTGGGCAACAACGACGAACTGATCGGCCAACTGCTGAGCGCCGGCAAGGCTGCCGACGACCGCGCCTGGCAACTGCCGCTGTTCGATGAGTACCAGGAACAGCTTGACAGTCCATTTGCCGACATCGCCAACATTGGCGGCCCGAAAGCCGGCACCATCACCGCGGCCTGCTTCCTGTCGCGCTTCACCAAGAACCTGAACTGGGCGCACCTGGACATCGCCGGTACCGCCTGGACCAGCGGCGGCAAGGACAAGGGCGCCACTGGCCGTCCGGTTCCATTGCTGACCCAATACCTGCTGGACCGCGCCAAAGCCTGAAACCAATGACCCTTGGCGGCGTAGCTTTCGGGCTGCGCCACCAAGGGCTCAGGAACCGCAATGACCAAAGTCGACTTCTATATCCTGCCCAGCGCCGATCCTTCGGCACGGCTGGATTTCGCCTGCAAGCTCACCGAAAAAGCCTGGCGCATGGGTCACCGTGTCTACCTGCATTGCAGTGACACCGCCCAACGCAACGATCTCGACGCACGCCTCTGGACCTTCAAGGGTGAAAGCTTCGTGCCCCACGGCCCCGCCGAAAGCGAGCCGGATGGCTTGATTGTCCTGGGTCTGGGTGACGATTGCGGGCAGCATCAGGACCTGCTGGTCAATCTCGACCTGAAAGTCCCGGCCTTCGCCAACAAGTTCGCCCGGGTGGCGGAAGTGGTGGTGGAAGACCCGACGATTCGCCAGGCCGCGCGGGAGAGTTTCCGTTTCTACCGCGAACAGGGCTATCCTCTGCAAGATCACCGTTTACAGCGACTCTGAGCCTGCCAATGGACACTCCAAAACCGCTGCAACAGTCCGCGCACCTGCTGGACGACCTTGAGTCGATCCGCCAATTGCTCGGCGATGACAACCTGCAACCGCCCCTGCTGACCGACACGGTCGAGGACGGCGACCAGGAACAGATTCCCATGTTGTTCGACGCCGTGAGCGAGCCTTCGTCGCCCCTCGAACCGACCGCGCCTGCCGCAATCGTTGAACCGGTCGCCGCCGCTGCGCCGGCGCCCGCCGTCAGCAAGAACCCGGATGACCTGTTGCACCTGGACAGCGAATTGCGCGCAGCCGCACAGTTGATCATGCAAGACGTGATCGACGATTTCGCCCCGCACATCGAGACCGAAATCAAACGCCGCCTCAGTGCACGCCTTGAGCGATTGTTGAGCCAGTACAACGACTGACGGGACACAGACAAACTGTGGCGAGGGGGCTTGCCCCCGTTCGGCTGCGAAGCAGTCGCAAATTCAGGCAATCTGGTGCAACTGAAAAAGCAAGGGGTCGCTTCGCAACCCAACGGGGGCAAGCCCCCCTCGCCACAAAAAGCGTCCTCGCCACAACTTCTCTGGTCAGATGCTCAAGTAACGCCCGATCAACGCAATCCCACTCGCCAGCACCAGCCAGGTCACCAGGCGCACGAATGCTTCGCGAGACAAGCGCATGCTCAACCGTCGCCCCGCCCACAACCCCAGCGCCATGGCCGGCAACAGACACACCGCCAGCACCAGCAGCGGCAAATCGGCATACACCCCGGCGATTACAAACAGGCTCAACCGCACCACGGTGCTGCAACTGATCAACGCACTTTGGGTCGCGCGGGCCGCCTCCTTGGGCAAACGGCTGTTCAGATAGATCGCATAGAGAAAGCCACCGCTGCCAAACAACGCGCCAAACATTCCGCCCACCGTCCCCATGGGCAGTGCCCAGGCGGCGGACAACTGCGCCGGACGTGCTTTTACCCACAGGCTGTAAATCGCATAGGCGCTGATAAACAGTCCCATCAACAGCAGCAACAGGTCGGACTTGAGGTTCAGCAGGAAAATCACTCCCAGCGTGCACCCCACCGCCATGCAAGGCAGTAACCGCAACAGCTCCGGCCTCGCCACATCGCGCCGCGAAGGCAGCAGATTGCCGAATGCCGCGACAAAATCGAGCAACACCAGCAACGGCACGATTTTCGACAGCGGCATGAACAGAATCAGGATCGGACCCGCCACCAGCGCGGTGCCGAAACCGGCGACGCCGAACACGATGTAGGCCAAAGCGATGCCCGCGCCGATGACCAGCCAGTCCAGCGGGCCGAAGGGCCACTGGTTCAACAACGTCAATACGCTCATTGAAGCGTTCCTCTACTTTAAGTTCGCTGACTTTAGCCATCGCTGAGCGTTGCGACTAATATCATCAAAGCTACTAACCCATCTCAAAAAGGCATGCCTTGTGCTTTCAATCCGGCAACTGCGTTACTTCGTTGAAATCGCTGAATGCGGCAGTTTCGGCGCCGCAGCCGAGCGCCTGTTCATCGCCCAGTCGGCCCTGAGCCGGCAAATCAAGGACATGGAAGTCCTCCTGCAAACCCCACTTTTCGAACGTACTGCGCGGCGACCTCAGCTCACACCTGCGGGTGAGTCTTTTTTACCCCGTGCCAAAAACCTGTTGAGCGAGCTGATCAAGGCCAGCGACATGGCGACCAGGATCGGCAACGGTCAACACGGCACCTTACGCTTGAGCCATTCCAGCACTGTGCCCATGAGCGGCCGACTGCTGCGCAGCGTCGGCCGTTATCTCGAACATCATCCCGGCGTGTCCCTGGACATCGCTCAGATGTCTTCCGAGGCGCAGCTGCAAGAATTGACAGACGGCCGACTCGACATCGGCCTATTGCGCTTGCCAGTGCTCCGTCAGTGTGAAGAGGTGCAAATCGACCCGCTCTACGACGAACCTCTGCTGGTGGCAGTCCCGCCCGATCACTGGCTGGCCAGGGACAAATCCGGGCGGCAGATCAACCTGGGGCAGCTACGCGACGAAGCGTTTATTTCCATCCCTCATCCCCAGCGAGGTGGTCTTAGCTACCTCTCTGCCGAGTTGTGCATGCGCCAAGGCTTCTTTCCCAAAGCCGCTCGGGTAATTTCGCGTAAAACCACGCAGCTGCAACTGATCCAGGCGGGATTTGGTATCGCTCTCTTGCCGGAATCGATGCAAGACATTGCGCCACCCAACGTTCATTTCCTGCCTTTGGCAGACCCCGGCAGTCATAGCAGCGTCGCTCTGGCGTACCGCAAACACCCGACGGCACTGGTTCAACAGTTCCTCGAACATTTGGTGATATAGGGGTCGTGCATTCACTTGAAGAATGCCTTTAAACTGCGCCCCATGATTAAAGATCCCTTTGCAAGACTCGGCCTGGACCGCGAAGTCCTGACCGTCAGCCAGCTCAACGGCCGCGCGCGGGTGTTGCTCGAAGACGTGTTCAGCAACATCTGGGTCGAAGGCGAAATCTCCAACCTCGCCCGCCCGGCGTCGGGCCACGTGTACTTCACCCTCAAGGACAGCGGCGCCCAGGTTCGTTGCGCGCTGTTCCGGCAGAACGCGGCACGGGTTCGCCAGGCACTGAAGGACGGGCTCGCGGTCAAGGTGCGCGGCAAAGTCTCGCTGTTCGAAGGGCGCGGCGATTACCAGTTGATCCTCGACACCGTGGAGCCGGCCGGCGATGGCGCCTTGCGCCTGGCCTTCGATGCACTCAAGGAAAAGCTCAGCGCCGAAGGCCTGTTCAGTGCCGAGCGCAAGGTGCCGCTGCCGGCGCACCCGCAACGCGTCGGCATCATCAGCTCGCCTACCGGGGCGGTGATCCGCGACATCATCAGTGTGTTCCGCCGTCGCGCACCGCAGGTGCAGTTGACCCTGATCCCCACCGCCGTACAGGGCCGCGAAGCCACCGCGCAGATTGTCCGCGCCCTGAAACTGGCGGATGCCCGCGGTTTCGACGCACTGATCCTGGCCCGGGGTGGCGGTTCGCTGGAAGACCTCTGGTGCTTCAACGAAGAAGCCGTGGCCCGCGCCGTAGACGCTTGCGTGACGCCGATTGTCAGCGCAGTTGGCCATGAAACCGACGTATCGATCAGCGACTTCGTCGCCGACGTGCGCGCGCCCACCCCTTCCGCTGCCGCCGAATTGCTGGCACCGGACTCCAGCGACCTGGTACGTCGGGTCGAAAGCCTGCACCGCCGGCTGGTGATGCGCATGCGTGACCGCCTGATGCGCGACCGCCTGCGCCTGGAAGGCATTTCCCGGCGCCTGCGTCATCCCGGCGAGCGCCTGCGCCAGCAAGCGCAGCGCCTGGATGACCTGGACATGCGCATGCGCCGCGCCTTCGAGCGCAGCCTCAACACCCGCCGCGAACGCTTGATCCGCCTGGAAACCCGTTTGGCCGCACAACATCCAGGCCGGCAACTGGCAATGCTGCGCCAGCGCCTCGACAGCCTGGCCGAACGCCTGCCACGCGCCATCCGCGAAGGGCTGAAGAACCGTCGACTGCAATTGCACAGCCAGATGCAGACACTGCATGTGGTCAGCCCGCTGGCGACCCTCGGCCGCGGCTACAGCATTTTGCTGGACGAGCGTGGCAACGCGATCCGCAACGCCGCGCAAACCCATACCGGCCAGCGCCTCAAGGCCAAACTGGGCGAAGGCGAACTGCAAGTACGGGTCGAAGACAATCACCTGACGCCTGTCACCCTTTCTTTACTGGATTGATCCATGCCGCGTTTCTTTGCTCCGTTGCTGTTGCTGTGCCTGACCTTCAACGCCCACGCCGACAGCTACATCACCCGCCTGTTGAACAAACCGGTGCCGGGCGGCGTTGCCGTGCTGGACCTGGGCACATCGGCCCAGGCACCAAAAGCCACTTACCAGGGCAAACCGGTGCTGGTGGTCAAGGAACAGAACAACTGGCTGGCCATCGTCGGTGTGCCGCTGACCGTCAAGCCAGGGGCTCAATCGGTCAGCAGTGGCGGTCGCAATCTGAGTTTTACGGTGGGCAACAAGAACTACCCGGAACAACGCATCACCCTGAAGAACACCCAGCAGGTCAATCCGGACCCGGAGAATCTCAAGCGCATCGAGCGTGAGCTGGCCGAGCAGATTGCCGCTTACCGCACGTTCAGTCCCAACACCCCGAGCAACCTGCTGCTGGACAAACCGGTGAACGGGCCGCTGTCGAGCAAGTTCGGCGTGCGTCGTTTCTTTAACGGTGAAGAGCGCAACCCTCACGCCGGCCTGGACTTCGCCGTGCCGGCCGGAACACCGATCAAGACCCCGGCTGCCGGCAAGGTGATCCTGATAGGCAACTACTTCTTCAATGGCAACACGGTGTTCGTCGACCACGGCCAGGGCTTCATCAGCATGTTCTGCCATATGTCGAAAATCGACGTGAAGGTGGGGCAACAGCTGGCGCGCGGTGGCGTGGTCGGCAAAGTAGGTGCGACTGGCCGCGCGACTGGGCCACATATGCACTGGAATGTCAGCCTGAACGATGCGCGGGTCGATCCGGCTATCTTCATTGGTGCGTTTCAACCCTGAATTTTCGTTGAAGCCATTGGCCTCTTCGCGAGCAAGCCCGCTCCCACAGGTACAGCGCAATCCCTGTGGGAGCGGGCTTGCTCGCGAAGGCGGCATTCCAGCCACCAGAAAACCCCAGGCCGCCCCATCACTCAATTGCGCACCGCTCAAACCTCGCGCAAAAAACAAGATCATCGAAACCAATTGAAGCAATAAAATCTCGATAAATACCCGTTCACGAGTATTCCTCTCAATTTTTTTCGACTGCTTGCCAACCTCCCCCCTCGCGGTTAGGGTTGAAGGCATGAAAACCTTTCACACCCTCATTCAGCTCCGCCAGCACCGCAGCCTGTGCCTCGTCAGCGCACGACTGCCGGGCTGAATCGTGGTGCCTCGTCCCAAGCGTTACTCCAAGAACTTTTGATCCACCGGCAGGCCGCCTTTTTTCGGCCCACACAATAAGGATTTCCCGATGAGCATGCTCAAAGACCCGTCTTCGAAATACCGCGCGTTCCCGACCATCGACA
This sequence comes from Pseudomonas sp. A-R-19, assembly GCF_019956575.1. Taxonomy (NCBI): domain Bacteria; kingdom Pseudomonadati; phylum Pseudomonadota; class Gammaproteobacteria; order Pseudomonadales; family Pseudomonadaceae; genus Pseudomonas; species Pseudomonas sp. A-R-19. The sequence continues at coordinate 28,784 of NZ_JAHBDR010000093.1, read as the reverse complement.
TTGCGGACCGCACCTGGCCATCGAAAACCATCACCGCCGCGCCAATCTGGTGCAGTTCCGACCTGCGCGACGGCAACCAGTCGCTGATCGAGCCGATGGACGCCGTCAAGAAGCTGCGCTTCTGGAAAACCCTGGTGCAGGTCGGCGTGAAGGAAATCGAAGCATCGTTCCCGGCCGCCTCGCAAACCGACTTCGACTTCGTCCGCACCCTGATCGAAGGCAACCACATCCCGGACGACACCACCATCCAGGTGCTGACCCAGGGCCGTGAAGACCTGATCGAGCGCACCTTCGAATCCCTGCGCGGCGCGAAGAAAGCCATCGTTCACCTGTACAACGCGACCTCCCCTTCCTTCCGCCGCATTGTCTTCAACCAGGACAAGGACGGGGTCAAGGCCATCGCCGTCAGCGCGGCCAAGCTGTTCGTCAAGTACGCGGCCATGCAGCCGGACACCGAGTGGACCTTCGAGTACTCGCCAGAAACCTTCAGCGCGACCGAAATGGAGTTCGCCAAGGAAGTCTGCGACGCGGTGATCGAAGTCTGGAACCCGACGCCCGAGCACAAGATGATCCTCAACCTGCCGGCCACCGTCGAATGCGCGACCCCGAACATCTATGCCGACCAGATCGAATGGTTCGGCCGTCACATCAACCGTCGTGACAGCGTGATCATCAGCCTGCACACCCACAACGACCGTGGTACTGGCGTTGCGGCCACCGAACTGGGCCTGATGGCCGGTGCCGACCGTGTCGAAGGCTGCCTGTTCGGCAACGGCGAGCGTACCGGTAACGTCGACCTGGTGACCGTCGCCCTGAACATGTACACCCAGGGTCTCGACCCGCAACTGGACTTCTCCGACATCGACGGCGTGCGCAAAGTCGTCGAAGAGTGCAACCAGATCCAGGTGCACCCGCGTCACCCGTACGTCGGCGACCTGGTGCATACCGCGTTCTCCGGCTCGCACCAGGATGCAATCCGCAAGGGCTTCGCCCAGCAGAAATCCGATGCATTGTGGGAAGTACCGTACCTGCCGATCGACCCGGCCGACATCGGCCGCAGCTACGAGGCAGTCATCCGCGTCAACAGCCAGTCGGGCAAGGGCGGCATCGCCTACCTGCTGGAACAGGAATACGGCATCAGCCTGCCGCGTCGCATGCAGATCGAGTTCAGCCAGGTCGTGCAGCGTGAAACCGACCGCCTGGGCCTGGAAATGACCGCCCAGCAAATCCATGCGCTGTTGCACAGCGAGTACTTGCAGGCCAACACCCCGTACGCGCTGGTCAGCCATCGCCTGCAGGAAGAAAACGGTCACAGTGCCGTCGAAGTGGAAGTGGCCAGCAAAGGCCAGGGCGAAACCAACCTGCACTGGCGCGGCAAGGGCAACGGTGCTCTGGAAGCACTGGTGGCCGGCCTGCCGATTCCGGTGGAAATCATGGACTACAACGAGCACGCCATCGGCGCGGGCACCAATGCCAAGGCCGCGGCCTACATCGAACTGCGTGTGAACGGTGAGCGTGCGGTGCACGGCGTCGGCATCGACGAAAACATCACCACGGCCAGCTTCAAGGCCCTGTTCAGCGCACTGAACCGTTCGCTGAGCCAGCCGGAAGCGAAAGCGGCGTAAGCTGTCAGCCGAAAAGCAAAAGGCCCCGGGGCGTACACCTCGGGGCCTTTTTTTGCCTGTCTGTTTTGTGTTGTCTGAACCGGCCCCTTCGCGAGCAAGCCCGCTCCCACAGTTGACCATTGTGAACACAAATCTTGTGTACACCCACATACCCTGTGGGAGCGGGCTTGCTCGCGAAGAGGCCCTGTCAGGCACCGAAAATACTAGGTGAACTCAAAGGTATCGGCATCCAGATTCGCCGGAAACCGCTGCCGATACGCCGCCAACTCCGCCGCATCCAGCGTCACCTTGAACACCCCATCCGCCTCGCCGGTGCTCAGCAACATCTCACCCTGAAAATCCAGCACCTGACTGTCACCGGTGTACGCAAAACCCTTACCGTCGGTGCCAATGCGATTCACCGCCGCCACATAACACAGGTTTTCAATCGCCCGTGCAGGCAACAAACGATTCCAGTGCTGGCGTCGCGCGCCCGGCCAGTTCGCGGTGTACAACAACAGGTCAGTGTCCTGGGCATCGCGACTCCACACCGGGAAACGCAAGTCGTAGCAAATCAGCGGCCGTACTCGCCAGCCCTTGAGCTCGAACTGCACCTGGCGCTCGCCGGGGGTGTAGTGGTTGTGCTCGCCGGCCATGCGGAACAGGTGGCGCTTGTCATAGTGCAGCACCTCGCCGTCCGGGCGTGCCCACAACAGGCGATTGCGATGACTGCCGTCGGCGGCCTTGACGATCACGCTACCGGTAATCACCGCATCCAGCTTCGCCGCCTGAACCCGCAGCCATTTGCTCGTCGGGCCGTTTTCTGCTTCGGCGAGAGCCTCTGACTCCATGGAGAAACCGGTGGTGAACATCTCCGGCAGGATGATCAGGTCGGCGCCGCGAGCCTGTTCCAGCAAAGGCTCGAAATGCTCAAGGTTGGCTTGACGGTCGTGCCAGGCCAACGTCGTCTGGATCAGCGCCACGGTCAGCTTCGGCAAGGCACTCAGATCACGCATAGTTTTTCCGCTGCTTCACGCAGCGTCTCCTCGCGTTTGGCGAAGCATAGCCGCACCAGGCGCTGGCCTTCTGGCGGCGTCTGGTAGAACACGGAAATCGGAATACTCGCCACGCCATGCTCGCGCGTCATCCACAGGGCCATCTCGACGTCATTGAGGTCCGGACGGATCTGCGAGTAATCGACCAGCTGGAAATAGGTGCCGGTCACCCGGGTGAAACTGAAACGCGACGGCGCCAGCAGATCGCAGAACAGATCGCGCTTGGCCTGATAGAAAGCCGGCAGCTCTTCGACGTGCTCAGGATGCTCGGCCATGAAATCGGCCAAGGCATATTGCAGCGGCGTCACGCCACAAAAATTCACGTACTGGTGCACCTTGCGCAATTCCGCCGTCAGGGCCGCAGGCGCGACCACATATCCGGTTTTCCAGCCGGTGACGTGGTAGGTCTTGCCGAAGGAGCTGACCACGAATGCACGCTGATACAGCTCCTCATGGGCCAGCACGCTGACGTGGGGCACGCCGTCATACACCAGGTGCTCGTAGACTTCGTCGCTGATCACATAGATATCGCGATCACGGATCAACGCTGCCAACTGGTCGAGTTCGGCACGACTGATCAACGCACCACTAGGGTTGTGCGGGGTGTTGAGAATGATCATCCGCGTGCGCGGGCTCAGTGCTTGGGCAAGCTTCTCGAAGTCGATACTGAAATCGTTCAGGCCCAATTGCACATGCACGCAACGACCGCCGGCCAGCTCTACCGAGGGCTCGTAGCTGTCGTAGGCCGGGTCAAACACGATGACTTCGTCGCCGCTGTGGATAACCGCCTGAATGGCACAGAAGATCGCTTCGGTCGCGCCGGGGGTGACCGTCACCTCGGTATCCACATCCACCTGCACGCCATAGCTGCGGGCGATCTTCGCCGCGATCTGCTGACGCAATATCGGCAACCCGGTCATTGGTGAATATTGATTATGGCCGTTGGCGATATGCCGGCCTACCGCATCGCACAGGGCCTGCGGGGCCGCGAAATCGGGAAAGCCCTGGGACAGATTGAGCGCGCCGGTCTGTGCCGCGAGCTGAGACATCTGCGTGAAGATAGTGATGCCGACATTCGGCAGCTTGCTGGTGATCATCGGTGGTTCCCTGCTCTACACCCGGCTCTACGGCGGCGCGGGGAGTCCGAGGATAGCCCAAACGGCAGGCATGAAAAAGGGCGCCTTATAGACGCCCTTCTTCATTTGATCACCGCTGTACCTTGTGGCGAGCGGGCTTGCCCGCGCTGGGTCGCGAAGCGGCCCCAATCCTGCAATCTAGGTGTGTCTGGCAGACCGCACTTGCAGGTATTGCGACTGCTGCGCAGCCGAACGGGGGCAAGCCCCCTCGCCACAACAAGCCTCCCACACAAGAGAGTGTGAGGGCTTGGAATCAGCGCTTGTCGCGGCGCTTCTTGTCGGCCTTCTTGTGGTGCGACATCAAGCGACGCTTCTTGTTGACCTGACGGTCGGTGAGCGTGTTCTTGTTGCCTTCGTACGGGTTCTCGCCACCCTTGAACTCGATGCGGATCGGCGTACCGACCAGCTTCAGAACACGGCGGTAAGTGTTTTCCAGATAGCGCACATACGACTTCGGCACTTTCTCGATCTGGTTACCGTGGATCACGATGATCGGCGGGTTCGCGCCACCAAGGTGGGCATAACGCAGCTTGATCCGACGGCTGTTGACCATCGGCGGCTGATGCTCGCTGACCGCGTCTTCGAGGATCTGGGTCAGACGGCTGGTCGGCCAGCGGGTAACCGCGGACTTGAACGAGTTCTGTACCGACGCGTAGAGGTTGCCCACGCCAGTGCCGTGCAGGGCCGAGATGAAGTGGATGTCGGCGTAGTCGACGAAGAACAGTCGACGCTGCAGCTCGACCTTCACGAAGTCGCGCTCGCTCGGCGTCATGCCGTCCCACTTGTTGATCGCGATGACCAGCGCACGACCCGACTCAATGGCGAAGCCCAGCAGGTTGAGGTCGTGGTCCACCACGCCTTCGCGGGCGTCCATCACGAAGATCACCACGTTGGCGTCTTTGATCGCTTGCAGGGTTTTGACCACGGAGAACTTTTCGACTTCTTCGTGGATCTTGCCGCGCTTGCGCACACCGGCGGTGTCGATCAGCGTGTACTTCTCGTCGTTACGCTCGAACGGGATGTAGATACTGTCGCGGGTGGTGCCGGGTTGGTCATAGACGATTACCCGGTCTTCGCCGAGCATGCGGTTGACCAGGGTCGACTTGCCGACGTTCGGACGGCCGATGATCGCGATCTTGATCCCGTCTTTTTCGCTTGGGCCAGGAATGCGCTTGGCTTCCTCGCCTTCGGCGACGACTTCTTCCTCGCCTTCTTCCAGCTCGTCGTCGTCCTTCGGGAAGTCACTCAGGGCGATTTCCAGCATCTGGGTGATGCCACGACCGTGAGCACCGGCGATCGGAATCGCATGGCCCATGCCCAACGGAGCGAATTCGGCGCGGGCCATTTCAGGGTCGATGTTGTCGACCTTGTTGGCAACCACAAAGGAACGCTTGTTACGTTTACGCAAATGCTCGGCGATCATCTGGTCGGCGGCGGTGAAACCGGCCTTGGCATCTACCAGGAACAGCACGACATCTGCTTCTTCGATGGCCAGCAGCGACTGCTCGGCCATCTTTTCGTCCATACCGTGTTCGTCACCGGAGATACCGCCGGTGTCGATCAGAATGTAGGAACGCCCTTGCCACTTGGCCTCACCGTACTGGCGATCACGGGTCAGACCGGACAAGTCGCCGACGATGGCGTCACGAGTCCTGGTCAGGCGGTTGAACAAGGTGGACTTGCCGACGTTTGGTCGGCCCACCAGGGCGATTACGGGAACCATGCGGCTCTCCACTTCGTTATTTCAGAAAATACAAAAGCCGCTGCGAGGCAGCGGCTGGTGCTCGGGGGCAATCACTGAATGCTTTTCTGTGGGAGCGAGCCTGCTCGCGAAAAACGCCAAGGCACCGCGTTCATTCAGGCTATCAACGTAATCGTTGACGTCCATCGCGAGCAGGCTCGCTCCCACATTTCCACACAAGTGAAGCCGCTTGGGGTTAAAACCCAAGCATAGTCGTTACTTAATGGTCAGGGCTTCCAGTTTGCCGCTGTTGCCATACACATAAATCGTGTCACCCACCACCAGCGGACGGGCACGCAGGCCGTCGCTGTCGATGCGCTCACGGCCGACGAAACGGCCGTCCACTTGACTCAGCAAGTGCAGGTAACCTTCCAGGTCACCGACTGCAACGTAGCTGGAGAACACTTCCGGGGCCGACAGTTGACGACGGGCCAGCGAATCGTTGCTCCACAAGGCTGTGGTGGAACGCTCGTCGACGCCTTCAACGGTGCCCGAAGACAGGCTTACGTAGACGGTGCCAAAACCCTGGGCGACACCGGCATAGCTGGAAGCATCGCGCTGCCAGAGCTGACGGCCGCTTTGCAGGTCCAGAGCGGCAACGCGCCCTTGATAACTGGCGACATACAGCGTCTCGCCCGACAGCAGCAAGCCACCGTCGATATCGACTACACGCTCCAGCTCCGAACGACCTTGCGGGATCGCTACGCGCTGTTCCCAAACCGGTACGCCGTTGGTGATGTCCAGGGCAACCACTTTACCGGTGGACAGGCCAGCCACCGCGAGGCGGTTGGTCACGATCGGCGCACTGGTGCCACGCAGGGTCAGTACCGCAGGCGTGCTGTCATAGATCCAGCGACGGTTGCCGGTGGCGGCATCCAGGCCGATCAGACGATCGTCCTGGGTCTGAACCACCACAACGTCACCGTTGTTGGCTGGTGGTGCCAGCACTTCGCTGGAAACGCGAGCGCGCCACTTTTCTTCACCGTTGATGGCGTCCAGGGCAACGATTTCACCCTTGATCGTACCGATGGTGAGCAGACCGTAACCTACGCCAACGGCGCCGGAGACAGGCAGCTCAAGGTCTTTCTTCCATTTGACGTCGCCGGTGTTGCGGTCCATTGCCATCAACACGCCAGTGACGTCGGCGGCATAGATGGTATCGCCATCGATGGCCGGAACCAGCATGTTGTAGGTTTCGCCCTGACCGTCACCGATCGAACGACTCCATTGCTTTTGCAGAACCACTTCTTCCTTGAAGTCGGTCAACTCGGCCGGAGGCAATTCTTTTTTGCTGTTGCTGCTGCAACCCGCGGCCAACAAGGCCAGGGCCAGCAATGCTGCATGTTTCCAACGAATCACGTCACGCATCCCCTTTGGCCAGGTCGTCCAGCTTGATTTGCAGGCCACCGACCGCCGCTTCATCCGACAGTGCCGCCTTGGCTTTTTGATACGCCGTGCTCGCTTCATCGGTACGACCCAACTGCACCAGCAGGTCGCCCTTGAGCTCTTCGCGAGTGGCCAGGAATGCCTTGTCGGCATCGCCTTCGAGAAGCTTCAGCGCTTCGTCGGCCTTGTTCTGCGCGCCGAGTACCTGGGCCAGACGCTGACGGGCGATTTCGCCCAGCGCCGGGTTGGCCGGCTTGTCGACAATGGCCTTGAGCTCGCTGGCCGCGTCGTCCAGCTTGCCGCTGTCGACCGCTACTTTAGCCACGAACAGGCTGCCGTACTGCGCGTAGGCGCTGCCGCCGAACTCGCTGTTGAGCTTGCCGGCCAGGTCCGAAACACGGGCCGCATCAGGCTTGCCATCAGGCGTCAACGTGGTTTCGAGCAATTGCTGATAGAGAATCGAGGCGCCTTGCGACTGATTGCTCTGATACTTGTGGAACGCCTGCCAGCCGAACACGATGACCAGCGCCAACAGGCCGCCAGTAACCAGGGGCTTGCCGTTGCGTGACCACCAATCCTTCAAATCCGCCAGCTGTTCGTCTTCGGTACTCGACACCCCAATACTCCTTAATCGCTAATTCGGCTGTTTAGACAGCTTCAACCCTGCACGACGCAGGTGGCCAGGTGTGCAGCAAGCGCATCCCAGGCAATGCTTTGTTGTTCGCCCTGGCCACGCAGGGGTTTGAAACCTACCACTTGCTGGGCCATTTCGTCGTCACCGAGGATCAGCGCATACAGCGCGCCGCTCTTGTCGGCCTTCTTGAACTGGCTTTTGAAACTGCCGGCGCCGGCATTCACTTGCAGGCGCAGGTTGGGCAACTGATCACGAACGCGTTCCGCCAGGGTCAGGCCGGCCAGTTCGGCGGCCTCACCGAAGGCGCAGAGGTAAACGTCGACCTGACGGGAGATCTCTTCCGGGATCTGCTCCAGGGTTTCCAGCAGCAGCACCAGGCGCTCGATACCCATGGCGAAACCTACGCCAGCGGTCGGCTTGCCGCCCATCTGCTCGACCAGGCCGTCGTAACGACCACCCGCGCACACGGTGCCCTGGGCGCCGAGTTTGTCGGTGACCCATTCGAAAACGGTCTTGCTGTAGTAATCCAGCCCGCGAACCAGCTTCGGGTTGATCACGTAAGGAATGCCGGCAGCATCCAGGCGAGCCTTGAGGCCCTCGAAATGCACACGGGATTCTTCGTCGAGGTAGTCGGCCATTTTCGGCGCATCGACCAATACCGCTTGAGTGTCGGCGTTCTTGGTATCAAGAACCCGCAGCGGGTTGGTTTTCAGGCGACGCTGGCTGTCTTCGTCGAGCTTGTCCAGATGCGCCGAGAGGTACTCGACCAGCGCTTCACGGTAGCGACCACGGGACTCGCTGGTGCCCAGGCTGTTGAGCTCGAGCTTGACCGCATCGCGGATGCCCAGCTCGCCCCACAGGCGCCAGGTCAGCACGATCAGCTCGGCGTCGATGTCCGGACCGTCGAGGTTGAACACTTCGACACCGATCTGGTGGAACTGGCGATAGCGGCCTTTCTGCGGACGCTCGTGGCGGAACATCGGGCCGATGTACCAGAGCTTCTGCACCTGGCCACCGCCGGTGATGCCGTGCTCCAGCACTGCACGCACACACGCCGCCGTGCCTTCAGGGCGCAGGGTCAGGGAATCGCCGTTGCGGTCGTCGAAGGTGTACATCTCTTTTTCGACGATGTCGGTCACTTCACCGATGGAGCGTTTGAACAGCTCGGTGAACTCGACGATCGGCATGCGGATCTGCTTGTAACCGTAGTTATCCAGCAGGCGCGAAACGGTGCCTTCGAAATGACGCCACAGGGGAGTCTGTTCGGGCAGGATGTCGTTCATGCCACGAATGGCTTGCAGAGACTTGCTCACTTTAAATCCTTAAATTCGTTCGGCGCGTCGTCGGGATCAGCCGCGCGCAATAACGGCAGCGTCAGCTTCGACCTTTTCGGCCGCTTTCTGGCGGATCAAGCGTTCAAGCTCATCCACCAGATTGTCATTCGTCAGTTTCTGCGACGGCTTGCCGTCGATGTAAATCAGGTTGGGCGTGCCGCCGGTCAAGCCGATATGGGCTTCCTTTGCTTCACCCGGGCCGTTGACCACGCAGCCGATTACCGCGACATCCAGCGGCACCAGCAGGTCTTCGAGGCGCCCTTCCAGCTCGTTCATGGTCTTGACCACATCGAAATTCTGCCGCGAGCAGCTCGGGCAGGCGATGAAGTTGATGCCACGGGAACGCAGGTGCAGGGACTTGAGAATGTCGTAGCCGACTTTCACTTCCTCGACCGGGTCGGCCGCCAACGAGATGCGGATAGTATCGCCAATCCCTTCGGCGAGCAGCATACCGAGGCCCACGGCGGATTTCACCGTGCCTGAACGCAAACCACCGGCTTCGGTGATGCCCAGGTGCAGCGGCTGGACGATTTCCTTGGCCAGCAGGCGGTACGCTTCGACGGCCATGAACACATCGGAGGCTTTCACGCTGACCTTGAAATCCTGGAAGTTCAGGCGCTCAAGGTGCTCGACGTGACGCAAGGCAGACTCGACCAGCGCCGCCGGGGTCGGCTCGCCGTATTTTTTTTGCAGGTCTTTTTCCAGGGAACCGGCGTTGACGCCAATACGGATCGGAATCCCGCGGTCACGGGCGGCATCGACCACCGCACGCACGCGGTCTTCGCGACCGATGTTGCCCGGGTTGATACGCAGGCAATCAACACCCAGTTCGGCTACGCGCAAAGCGATCCTGTAGTCGAAGTGAATGTCGGCAACCAAGGGGACTTTGACAAGCTGCTTGATCTTGCCGAAGGCTTCGGCGGCGTCCATGTCCGGTACGGAGACCCGCACGATATCGACGCCGGCCGCTTCCAGGCGATTGATTTGCGCGACAGTGGCCGCGACATCGTTGGTGTCGCTATTGGTCATGCTCTGCACAGCGATAGGCGCATCGCCGCCAACAGGCACGTTACCGACCCAGATCTTGCGGGATTCGCGACGTTTGATTGGAGATTCGCCGTGCATGACTTATTGACCCAACTTCAGGCGAGCAGTCTCGCCACTGGTGAACGGAGCGACATCAACCGGCTGGCCGTTGTAGCTGACCTGAGCGCCGCGGGCAAAGCCCAGGCGCACGGCGAACGGTGGTTTGCCATTGACTGCAAGGCTGTCGCCTTTGCGTTTGAGACCGCTGAACAGCACCTTGCCGCTACCGTCGGTCACTTGTGTCCAGCAATCTGAGGTGAACTGCACCTGGACCTGGCCTTGACCGGCCACTGGCGCGGCTGCCGCTGGAGCAGGAGCGACGGGGGCTACCGGTGCAGTCACCACCGGGGCCGTGGCGGCTGGAGCTGCCGGAGCCGGAGTTGCCGGGGTCACTGGCGCTGCCACAACGGGCGCGGTGGCGTGTGCGGGCGCGGCTGGATTGGCCGGTGCTACGGGGGCGGCTGGTGCAGTCGCCTGGGTTTCCACCGGTGCTTCAGTTGGAGCATCGGCCTGTGGCAGCGCGAGGGCGGTTCCGCCTTCGGCCTGACCTTCCACGACGGCCTGGTCTTCCGGCTCGTCCAGCGGATGAATCTGTGTCGTACCGTCGGCGCCTTCGACTTCCACGTGCTCTGGTGCCAGGCCGATCAGGTCCTTGGTGCGCATCGAGGTCTGATCCTGCCACCAGACGAAACCGCCGCCAATCACCGCGACCAGCAACAGCAGGCTGACGATTCGCAAAATGGTGTGGGAAACCCGAACCGGCTCTTCAATACGGCCCAGGCTGTGAACATTGCTGCCCTGGGAGTCGGTACCGGTGGATTGATCGAATTGCTGGACCAGAACGGCCTGGTCCATACCGAGCAATTTGGCATAGGCGCGAATGTAACCGCGGGCAAAGGTATGCCCGGGCAGCTTGTCGAAAGCGCCGGCTTCCAGATTGCTCAGGGAAGTGGTGGTGAGGTTGAGCTTGAGGGCCACTTCGGCCAGCGACCAGCCATTGCTTTCGCGGGCCTGGCGCAAGGTCTCACCGGGGTTTACGCGATTCGCTGCTACAACTTCGGGATGCGCCGCTTTCATCATTGCTCCGACAGGTATTGCTGATATTCCGGCGTACCGGGATAGAGTCTTTTTAGTTGCAGGCCTTTGCTTGCGGCCTTGTCGCGATCATCAAACACTTTTGCCAGCCGAACGCCGAGCAATAGACTACGTGCATTTTGCTCGGCAAGCAGGCTAAAACGATCGTAGTAGTCACGCGAGGGCACATAATGCCTGTCTTCGTAAGACAACTCAGCCATTTCCAGCAATGCACGAGGCTGTTGGCGGTTCAGGCGCAGGGCTTTTTCCAGTTGCTGCCGGGCCAGCTCACGCTCCCCCAGCATCGAAGCGGTCATGCCAAGGTTTTCGAAGACCCGTGAACGCTCAGGATACAGGGTATCGGCGGCGGCCTGCTGAAAGCGCTCGTAGGCTTCCTTGTAACGCTGTTGCTCAAACAGAAAACTGCCGTAGTTGTTGAGGATTCGTGCATCGGCGGGACGGGAAGACAGCGCCTTGCCGTAATGCTCGTCGGCCAGTTCCGGCTCCATTTCGGCCTGGAACACCAACCCCAGCGCAGCGTTGGCATCCGCATCCGAGCCATCCAGCTCCAGCGCCTTCTTCAACGGCACTTTTGCCCGCTCGGTCATGCCCTGCTGCAGATAACCGATGCCCAGCTGCACATACGCCTCGCGCGCTTCATCACGGCCCTTGCTGGTCTTCATCGGGTTGTAGTCACCCGAAAGCACGCAGCCAGCACACAGGCTGGCCAACAGCAAAAGCAGCGCAAAGCGCAGGGACATAGAGATCCTCTCTTAATTGTTGTTCGCAGTGCTCGAAGCAACATCGCTGTCGGCGTTCAATTCACGCACGGCGATATAACGTTCGCTGCGACGGGTGCGATCCAGCACCTGCCCTACCAATTGACCACAGGCCGCGTCGATGTCTTCACCACGGGTGGTGCGCACGGTGACGTTGAAACCGGCATGATGCAGCTGATCCTGGAAACGACGAATGGCGTTGTTGCTCGGCCGCTCGTACCCGGAATGCGGGAACGGGTTGAACGGGATCAGGTTGATCTTGCACGGGATGTTCTTGAGCAGCTCGATCATTTCGACCGCGTGCTCGACCTTGTCGTTGATGTCCTTGAGCAAGGTGTACTCGATGGTCAGCACGCGCTTTTCGCCCAGGGACGACATGTAGCGCTGGCACGACTCGAGCAGCATCTTAAGCGGATACTTCTTGTTGATCGGCACCAATTGGTTACGCAATGCGTCATTCGGTGCGTGCAGGGACAACGCCAGGGAGACGTCGATGTGCTTGGACAGCTCATCGATCATCGGCACCACGCCGGAGGTCGACAGGGTCACACGGCGCTTGGAAATGCCGTAGCCCAGGTCGTCCATCATCAGATGCATGGCCGCGACGACATTGTCGAAGTTCAGCAGCGGCTCACCCATGCCCATCATCACCACGTTGGTGATGGCACGGTCGACGGTTGCCGGGACGCTGCCAAAGGATTTGTTGGCAATCCACACCTGGCCAATGACTTCGGCGGCGGTGAGGTTGCTATTGAAGCCTTGCTTGCCGGTGGAGCAGAAACTGCAATCCAGGGCACAGCCTGCCTGGGACGAAACGCACAAGGTGCCGCGTTTGCCCTGGGGAATGTACACGGTCTCGACGCAGCTACCGGACGCCACGCGCACCACCCACTTACGGGTGCCGTCGCTGGAGATGTCCTCGCTGACCACTTCCGGACCACGGACCTCAGCAACAGCCTTGAGCTTTTCGCGCAAGACCTTGCTGACGTTCGTCATGGCGTCGAAATCATCGACACCAAAGTGGTGAATCCATTTCATTACCTGACCGGCACGGAAACGCTTCTCCCCGATTGAGTCGAAGAATTTTTCCATTTCCAGCTGAGTCAGACCCAGCAGGTTAGTTTTTACAGTCGATGTAGTCATGGATTCACCTTCACTCTTAAGCCAATGCTTAGCGAGTGGTTACTTCAGTAGCTGCGAAGAAGTACGAGATTTCGCGAGCGGCAGCGGCTTCGGAGTCCGAACCGTGCACAGCGTTGGCGTCGATGGAATCAGCGAAGTCAGCGCGGATGGTGCCGGCAGCAGCTTCTTTAGGGTTGGTAGCGCCCATCAGCTCACGGTTCAGAGCGATAGCGTTCTCGCCTTCCAGAACCTGAACGACAACCGGGCCGGAGATCATGAAAGCAACCAGGTCGCCGAAGAAACCACGAGCGCTGTGCTCAGCGTAGAAGCCTTCAGCTTCAGCTTTGGACAGTTGCTTCAGTTTCGAAGCTACAACGCGCAGGCCAGCTTTTTCAAAACGAGTGGTGATCTCGCCGATCACGTTTTTAGCAACGGCGTCAGGCTTGATGATGGAGAAAGTACGTTGAACAGCCATGGTGTAACTCCAGAAACGGTAATTTACGAAAAATTAAACCCGCGAATTATACGCGGGTTCTCGGGTATTGCCTAACAGCGTACGGTGCGTTCAGTCGGCTTCTTCGATCCAGGCTGCTTGAATCGCTTCAAGCACCTTCTCGCCGCCGCGGGCCGGATCATCACTGAACTCCGGCAATGCCAGCACCCATTGGTGCAGATCGACGAAGTTCACGTAACGCGGATCCACATCTGGCTTGGACTCAACCAGCTGGATCGCGATTTCTAGCACATCAACCCATTTAAGACTCATGACAATTCCTTGAATCAGTGCGGTGCTTCGGCTGCGTGGTTGAGCGAGTACTTCGGAATTTCGACGGTCAGGTCTTCAGTCCCGACTTTTGCCTGACAGGCCAGACGCGACTGGGCTTCCAGCCCCCAAGCCTTATCAAGATAGTCTTCCTCCAGCTCATCAGCCTCTTCCAGCGAGTCGAAACCTTCGCGAATCAGACAGTGGCAAGTGGTGCAGGCACAGACGCCGCCGCAAGCACTTTCCATCTCGATGTGGTGTTCGTGGGCCAGTTCAAGGATGGAGGTACCGGTTTCGGCCTCAACAACCATGCCTTCAGGGCAGAACTTCTCGTGTGGCAGAAAAATGACCTGCGGCATCGTTATTCCTCAATCTCGTTCAGGTTGCGGCCCGCCAGCGCGGCTTTCACGGTCGAATCCATACGACGGGCGGCAAAAGCGTCGGTCACTTGCGACAGACGCTTGGTCTGCTGCTCGATGGCGAAACCATCGGTACCTTTCATCAGTTCGGTCAGTTCCTGCACCTGCATGTCGATGACCATGCGCTCTTCCGCGTCGAGCAAGCGCTCGCCATCGACTTCAAGCGCAGCCTGCACGGCCTCAACCAGACGCTGGGCATCGACCTGCTGCTCGCGCAATACGCGGGCAACCTTGTCGTCGTTGGCGTGCTGGAACGAGTCCTTGAGCATCTTGGCGATTTCGCCGTCGGTCAGGCCGTAGGACGGCTTGACCTGGATGCTGGCCTCGACGCCCGAACCCAGCTCACGCGCGGAGACGCTGAGCAGACCGTCGGCATCGACCTGGAAGGTCACGCGAATCTTCGCCGCGCCAGCCACCATCGCCGGAATACCGCGCAATTCGAAGCGTGCCAGGGAGCGGCAGTCGCTGATCAGCTCGCGCTCGCCCTGCAACACGTGGATCGCCATGGCCGACTGGCCGTCTTTATAAGTGGTGAAGTCCTGGGCGCGGGCGACGGGGATGGTGGTGTTGCGCGGAATCACCTTCTCCATCAGGCCGCCCATGGTTTCCAGGCCCAGGGACAACGGAATCACGTCCAGCAGCAGCAGCTCATCGCCGTCGCGCTTGTTGCCCGCCAGGGTATCGGCCTGGATCGCAGCGCCGATGGCCACCACTTGATCCGGGTCGATTTCGGTCAGTGGCTGACGACCGAAGGCTTCCGCCACGGCTTCGCGAACACGCGGCACACGGGTCGAACCGCCAACCATGACGACCGCATGTACGTCTTCCAGCTCGACACCGGAATCACGAACAGCGCGACGGCAGGCTTTCAGGCTGCGCGCGACCATCGGTTCGATCAACGCATCGAAGGCTTCGCGGGTCAGCTTGGCTTTCCAGTCGCCGTGGGCCACTTCGACCGATGGGGCATTGGTCAGCGCTTCTTTGGCCGCACAGGCGGTTTGCAGCAGTTGACGCTGCGCACCCGGATCGAGATCGGCGGACAAACCGGCGCTCTCGATGATCCAGCCAGCAATGGCGTGGTCGAAGTCATCACCGCCCAGGGCGCTGTCGCCACCGGTAGCCAAAACCTCGAAGACACCGCCGGTCAGGCGCAGAATCGAAATATCGAAGGTACCGCCGCCCAGGTCGTAAATCGCGACCAGGCCTTCGGCGTGCTGGTCCAGACCGTAAGCCACGGCTGCCGCGGTCGGCTCATTGAGCAAACGCAGCACGTTCAGACCGGCCAGCTTGGCCGCGTCCTTGGTGGCTTGACGCTGAGCGTCGTCGAAATAGGCCGGAACCGTGATCACCGCACCTACCAGTTCGCCACCCAGGGTCGCTTCAGCGCGCTGACGCAGGACCTTGAGGATATCGGCAGAGACTTCGACAGGGCTTTTCGGCCCCTGGATCGTCTCGATGAACGGCATGTGCGACTCGCCACCGACAAAGCGGTACGGCAACTGATCACCAAGCTGCTTGACGTCGGACAGACCACGACCCATCAAGCGCTTGACCGACAGCACGGTGTTCAAGGGATCGGTAGCGGCAGCCAGTTTGGCGGATTCGCCAACTTCGACGCGATCAGCGTGATAGCGCACGGCAGACGGCAGGATGACCCGCCCTTCTGCGTCGGCAAGCGGCTCGGAAAGACCACTGCGCAATGCAGCGACCAGCGAATTGGTAGTGCCCAAGTCGATCCCCACAGCCAGACGACGCTGGTGCGGTTGAGGACTTTGGCCGGGTTCGGCGATCTGCAGTAGGGCCATCGTTATCAGGACTTATCTGTATATCAGGCGTGCGACCGGAGCGGCACTGGGTTAATCGTCGAGGCGCTCTTCTAACTGGCGCACTTCGTAGGTGAGCTTGTCGAGGAACTGCATGCGCCGCATCAGGCGTTCGGCCTTTTCGCGTTGCGCGGCATCGTTCCAGCAAGCTGCGAAGCTTTGGTTCAGTTCATCCTGGGCAGCCTTCAGGCGACGCTTGAAGACGGCAACGCCCTTGAGGTCGGCGCTGTCCTGCAGGTCTTCGAGCTCTTCACGCAACTCCATCTGCTGCAGAAGAAACTCCGGATCATGCACCGTGACCTCCAGCGGCAGCTCGCCACCATTCAAGGCGAGCAGGTAACGCGCGCGCTTGGGTGGGTTCTTGAGCGTCTGGTAGGCCTCGTTGAGGCTCGCGGATTGCTCTAGCGCCAGCCGCTGCTCACGCTCGGAAGCGTCGGCAAAGCGGTCCGGATGAACACTGCGCGCCAACTCACGGTAGCGCGTAGCCAGCTGGTCGAGGTCCAGATCGAAACTCGGTTGCAGCTCAAATAAAGCGAAATGACAAGGAGTTCCCACGACAAGCCTCAGATGTTGAAGCTTTCGCCGCAGCCACATTCACCGCGCACGTTGGGGTTGTTGAACTTGAAGCCTTCGTTCAACCCTTCCTTGACGAAATCGAGCTCGGTGCCGTCCAGGTAGGCCAGGCTTTTCGGGTCGATAATCACTTTTTCGCCGTGACTTTCGAACACCTGGTCCTCTGCAACCACCTCGTCGACAAACTCCAGCACGTAGGCAAGGCCGGAACAGCCCGTGGTGCGAACACCCAGACGAATCCCTTCACCTTTGCCGCGCCCGTCGAGGGAGCGCCGCACGTGTCGAGCAGCCGCTTCTGTCATGCTGATAGCCATCGGTGACTCCTTACTCGTCGCCAAAACTCGAAAATCAGATCAAGCCTTTCTTCTGCTTGTAATCGCGAACGGCGGCCTTGATGGCGTCTTCAGCGAGTACCGAGCAGTGGATTTTCACTGGCGGCAAGGCCAGTTCTTCAGCCAGCTGGGTGTTCTTGATGGTTTCCGCTTCGTCCAGGGTCTTGCCCTTCATCCACTCGGTGGCGAGGGAGCTGGAAGCGATAGCCGAACCGCAGCCGTAAGTCTTGAACTTGGCATCTTCGATGATGCCGGCTTCGTTGACCTTGATCTGCAGGCGCATCACGTCGCCGCACGCCGGCGCGCCGACCATGCCGGTGCCGACATCAGGATCTTCCGCGTCCATCTTGCCGACGTTGCGCGGGTTTTCGTAGTGGTCGATGACCTTTTCGCTGTAAGCCATGATTCTCAATCCTCACTCATCAGGGCCGCTCTTGAGACCCTGTAGTTGCGCTGCGTTTACTGCCGCGCTGCTACAGGACCTGTATCCGGCGGCTTCTATAGTTAGTGTGCCGCCCACTCGATCTTCGAGATATCGACGCCGTCTTTGTACATGTCCCACAGCGGCGACAAAGCGCGCAGCTTGGTAACGGCCTCGCAGACTTTCTGCGCGGCGTAATCGATTTCTTCTTCGGTGGTGAAGCGGCCGAAGGTGAAGCGGATCGAGCTGTGCGCCAGTTCGTCGTTGCGGCCCAGGGCGCGCAGTACGTACGAAGGTTCCAGCGAAGCCGAGGTGCAAGCCGAACCGGACGAAACCGCCAGATCCTTGAGCGCCATGATCAGCGACTCGCCTTCAACGTAGTTGAAGCTCAGGTTCAGGTTGTGCGGAACGCGGGCGGTCAGGCTGCCGTTGACGTACAGCTCTTCCAGGTGCTCGACCTGCTTGTAGAAGCGGTCGCTCAGGGCCTTGATGCGCACGTTCTCGGCAGCCATGTCTTCCTTGGCTACGCGGAACGCTTCACCCATGCCGACGATCTGGTGAGTGGCCAGGGTACCGGAACGCATGCCACGCTCGTGACCGCCACCGTGCATGGTCGCTTCGATACGTACGCGCGGCTTGCGGCTTACGTACAGGGCGCCGATGCCTTTAGGACCGTAGGTCTTGTGGGCGGAGAACGACATCATGTCGACTTTCAGCTTCTGCAGGTCGATCTCGACCTTGCCAGTGGACTGAGCAGCGTCGACGTGGAACAGGATGCCCTTGGAACGCAGCAGTTCGCCGATCGCCGCGATGTCGTTGATGGTGCCGATTTCGTTGTTCACGTGCATGACCGAAACCAGGATGGTGTCGTCGCGCAGTTCGGCTTCGATCATCTCCGGGGTCACCAGGCCATCAGTGCGAGGCTCGATGTAGGTCACTTCGAAGCCTTCACGCTCCAGTTGGCGCATGGTGTCGAGGACAGCCTTGTGCTCAATCTTGGTGGTGATCAGGTGCTTGCCTTTGGTGGCGTAGAAATGTGCCGCACCCTTGATTGCCAGGTTGTCGGACTCGGTGGCACCGGAGGTCCAGACGATTTCGCGCGGATCGGCATTGACCAGATCAGCCACCTGACGACGAGCGTTTTCGACGGACTCTTCAGCTTTCCAGCCGAACACGTGGGAACGGGACGCCGGGTTACCGAAGTTTCCGTCGACCAGCAGGCATTCACTCATCTTTTGCGCGACACGCGGATCAACCGGGGTAGTCGCAGAGTAATCAAGGTAAATCGGCAATTTCATGGACTATCTCCTAAATCAGGCTGGCTGGCGCGCCGTTAGCTCTGTGGCTGTCATTCGACGGCGGACGCTTCAATCTTGTCCAGGCGTGGCGCCTTGCTGTTGCAACGGCGTTGATCCTGACGCTGGGCTACTTCTTGCACCTCACGGCGAGTCACAAGGTCAGCCAAGCTGATACCGCTCAGAAATTCGTGGATCTGCAGGCTTAGATCGCACCACAAGTGGTGAGTCAGGCAGGTGTCACCTTGATGGCAATCACCCTGGCCTTGGCATTTGGTGGCATCGACCGACTCGTTCACCGCATCGATCACCTGGGCGACCTGGATGCCCTGCATGTCGCGGGACAGCTGGTAGCCGCCGCCTGGACCGCGGACGCTGGACACCAGATTGCTGCGGCGCAATTTGGCGAAAAGCTGTTCGAGGTAGGACAGGGAGATGCCTTGGCGCTCGGAGATATCGGCCAGGGACACGGGCCCGTGCTGCGCGTGCAACGCCAGGTCAAGCATGGCGGTCACGGCGTATCGGCCTTTTGTAGTCAGTCGCATGGACAATTACCACGGAGTTCGGAATGGGGCGAGTATGCAATTCCCGAGTATTTAAGTCAACTATAAGACCTAGTACTTTAGTCAGGTTTACCCGCAAAAGAGCGGCCGCATCATAGCAAAGGCTGGCCGTGTACAGCCAGTGGTACCGAGTTATCGTTCTTCGCGAGCAAGCCCGCCCCCACAGGGGACAACACAAATCCTGCGGGAGCGGGCTTGCTCGCGAAGGGGGCGACGCGGTCTAGCTGACCTGACTCTGATCCTTGTCCTTCACACAGGCAAAGTCTTCTTCGCGCAGTTCAGGCAGATCTTTCGCACAGTAATTACTGCCCAGATCCTTCAGCGCCCCGCACATCCCCTCCAGGCGACCATCAACCGCCTGCAGATGATCGAGCAATTGGTTGATGGCACGCGCCACCGGGTCCGGCATGTCTTCAGTGACGCCGTAGGCATCAAAACCGATCTTCTCGGCCATGGCCTTACGCTTGGCATCCAGCTCGACGTCGGGCTTGACGATGATCCGCCCCGGAATACCCACCACAGTTGCACCCGGCGGCACTTCCTTGGTCACCACCGCATTGGAACCGACCTTGGCCCCGGCACCGACAGTGAACGGCCCGAGTACCTTCGCGCCCGCCCCGACCACGACGCCATCACCCAGCGTCGGGTGGCGCTTGCCTTTATTCCAACTGGTACCGCCCAGGGTCACGCCCTGATAAATGGTGACGTCATCGCCGATCTCGGCGGTTTCACCGATGACGATGCCCATGCCATGGTCAATGAAGAAGCGTCGACCGACCTTGGCACCCGGATGAATCTCGATCCCGGTCAACCAGCGACCGAAGTTCGACACCAGTCGCGCCAGCCATTTCAGGTCCGCGCGCCACAACATCGACGACAAACGGTGTATCCAGATGGCATGCATGCCGGGGTAGCAGGTCAGGACTTCAAAAGCGTTACGCGCCGCCGGGTCTCGGTGGAATACGCTCTGGATATCTTCACGCAAACGCTCGAACATCATTAATCCTTCCGCTTAAGGAGCTCACCACGGGCCGCTTTTTGGGTTTCCGTGAGGATGCCACGCAAAATATTCATTTCCGCCCGGCTGACCGAGCTGCGTCCGTACAACCGGCGCAGGCGCGCCATCAAGTGCCGTGGCTTTTCCGGATCGAGGAATTCGATGGCCACCAGGGTCTGCTCCAGGTGCTCATAGAATCGTTCCAGCTCGTCCATGGTCGCCAGCTCAGCGCTTTTGACCGAAGCCACTTCTTCCTTCTCGACCTTGCTCGGCTGCCCTTGGGCTGCCAACCAGGACATGCGCACTTCATAACCCAACACCTGCACCGCCGCCCCCAGGTTCAGCGAGCTGAACTCAGGGTCTGATGGGATGTGCACGTGATAATGACATCGCTGCAGCTCTTCGTTGGTCAGGCCGGAATCTTCACGACCGAACACCAGGGCGATTTCCGCGCCCTGCCCGGCTTCCTCGACCACTTTCGTTCCGCATTCGCGGGGGTCGAGCAGCGGCCAGGGAATCCGCCGGTCGCGAGCGCTGGTGCCGAGCACCAGGTTGCAACCGACCAAGGCATCTTCCAAGGTGGCGACGACTTGCGCGTTTTCAAGGATGTCCCCGGCACCGGAAGCACGGGCATCGGCCTCGTGGTGCGGGAACAGGCGAGGCTCGACCAGCACCAGCCGCGACAGCCCCATGTTCTTCATGGCACGCGCAGCCCCGCCGATATTGCCCGGATGGCTGGTATTGACCAGGACGACACGAATGTTTTGCAGCAAGGGAGGCGCTCTCGAACACGATAATCGGGAGCGGAATCTTACAGCGCCAGCTACCGTTAAGCCATGAAAGCGAACGTCGTCCTTCTCCTGTAGAAACTTTCTGATAGAATGCCCGGCTTTCTTTAACAACCTTAGGTGACACATCCATGCAGCCCATGCTGAATATCGCGCTGCGCGCCGCCCGCAGCGCCAGTGAATTGATCTTCCGCTCCATCGAGCGCCTGGATACCATCAAGGTCGACGAAAAAGACGCCAAGGATTACGTATCCGAGGTGGATCGCGCCGCCGAACAGAAAATCATCGACGCCCTGCGCAAGGCTTACCCGAATCACTCGATCTTGGGCGAAGAGACCGGCATGCACGCCGGCACCGGCATCGAAGGCGAAGAGTACCTGTGGATCATCGATCCGCTGGACGGCACCACCAACTTCCTGCGCGGCATTCCTCATTTCGCTGTCAGCATCGCCTGCAAATACCGCGGTCGCCTGGAGCACGCTGTTGTTCTGGACCCGGTTCGCCAGGAAGAATTCACCGCCAGCCGTGGTCGCGGCGCTCAACTGAACGGTCGTCGCCTGCGCGTCAGCGGCCGCACCAGCCTCGACGGCGCCCTGTTGGGTACCGGCTTCCCGTTCCGTGACGACCAGATGGACAACCTCGACAACTACCTGGGCATGTTCCGCGCCCTGGTTGGCCAGACCGCCGGCATCCGTCGTGCTGGTTCGGCGAGCCTGGACCTGGCCTACGTGGCTGCCGGCCGTTTCGACGCGTTCTGGGAGTCGGGCCTGTCCGAGTGGGACATGGCGGCAGGTGCACTGCTGATCCAGGAAGCGGGCGGCCTGGTGAGCGACTTCACCGGCGGTCACGACTTCCTTGAAAAAGGCCACGTCGTTGCCGGCAACACCAAATGCTTCAAGGCCGTTCTGACGGCAATCCAGCCGCACCTGCCAGCCTCGCTGAAGCGCTAAGCTTCCCGCGACAGAAAAAGCACCCTTCGGGGTGCTTTTTTTATGCCTGGAAATCACCCTCAAAAACACCACACGCCCACTGTAGGAGCGAGCTTGCTCGCGATGGTCGTCAACGATAACGCGGGCATTCTGGATGAACGCGGCGCCCTCAGGTTCTTCGCGAGCAGGCTCGCTCCTACAGGGGATTGCGCTGATGCATAAATCGCGAGCACAAAAAAAAGCACCCCGCAGGGTGCTTCTTTTTAATCAGGCTTCAGCAGATCACTGAGCCGGCTCATTCTGCGACAAGATCAACTTGCCTTCCTTATCCACCGGAATCTGGTTGCCTGGATCACGATCCATGCGCACCTTGCCTTCCTTGCCATCCAGCGAATACCGCACGTCGTAGCCTACGACCTTGTCACTGATGTCGTTAACCGTGTTACAGCGGGTCTGGGTCGTGGTGTAGGTATCACGCTCCTGCATGCCTTCCTGCACCTTGTTGCCGGCATAACCACCACCGACAGCGCCCGCGACCGTGGCGATCTTCTTGCCGGTACCGCCACCGATCTGGTTACCCAGCAAACCACCTGCCAATGCACCGACCACCGTACCGGCGATCTGATGTTGATCTTTCACCGGCGCCTGCCGGGTGACCGTTACATCCTTGCACACTTCACGTGGAGTCTTGATTTGTGTCTTGACCGGCTCAACGGCGAGTACTTGTGCGTACTCCGGGCCGCTTTTAACCAGGCTGTAGGTGGCCACAGCACCCCCGGCAGTCACACCGACAGCACCCAGTACAGCACCAACCAGCATCGACTTGTTCACATGAACCTCCTGGACCATCACATGCGGAACGTGTCCGCGCTTCTCCCAGCCTTGGAGCACAAAAAAAGGCGCGAGTTCAACTCGTGCCTTTTTTGGATGACAGCCTATAAGGATTTTTCCCTCAAGGGCGGTCGTCGACTTCCTTCTCGGTATTGACCGGAGGAATCAGGTCTTCCGTACTCAGGTTCAGCCAGATCAGCACCACGTTCGCGATGTAGATCGACGAGTAAGTACCCGCCAGGACACCGATGAACAGGGCAATGGAGAAGCCAAACAGGTTGTCGCCACCGAAGAACAGCAGGGCCGCGATCGCCAGCAAGGTGGAGATCGACGTCGCCATGGTCCGCAGCAGGGTTTGCGTGGTCGAGATGTTGATGTTCTCGATCAGGCTGGCCTTGCGCAGCACACGGAAGTTCTCACGAACCCGGTCGAATACCACGATGGTGTCGTTGAGCGAATAACCGATGATCGCCAGTACCGCCGCCAGCACCGTCAGGTCGAAGGTGATCTGGAAGAACGACAGGATACCGATGGTCACGATCACGTCGTGGATCAGGGAAACGATCGCACCGACCGCAAACTTCCACTGAAAGCGGAAAGCCAGGTAGATCAGGATGCCGCCCAGCGCCATCAGCATGCCGAGGCCGCCCTGGTCGCGCAGCTCTTCACCCACCTGCGGGCCGACGAACTCGACGCGCTTGACCGTCGCCGGGTTCTCGCCGCCGACCTTCTGCAAGGCTTCGGCTACCTGGTGACCCAGTTGCGGGTCTTCGCCAGGCATGCGCACCAGCAGGTCGGTGGTGGCACCGAAGTTCTGCACGATAGCTTCGTGATAACCCGATTTCACCAGCTGCTCACGCACCTGGGTGACGTCGGCCGGACGCTCGTAGGTCAGCTCGATGAGCGTACCGCCGGTGAAGTCCAGGCCCCAGTTCATGCCCTTGGTGGCGACACTGAACAAGGCCAGCGCCGTAAGGAACAATGTGACGCCGAACGCGAAGTTGCGAACGCCCATGAAGTTGATTGTACGTAACATGGCAGCCCCTTAAATCCACAACTTCTTGAAGTCACGACCGCCGAAGATCAGGTTGACCATCGCGCGGGTCACCATGATGGCCGTGAACATCGAGGTAAAGATCCCGAGGGACATGGTCACTGCGAAGCCCTTGACCGGGCCGGTGCCCATGGCAAAGAGGATGCCGCCGACCAGCAAGGTGGTCAGGTTGGCGTCGAGAATCGCGGTGAATGCCCGGCCGAAGCCTTCGTTGATTGCCCGCTGGATGGTCATGCCCGCAGCGATCTCTTCACGAATCCGCGAGAAGATCAGCACGTTGGCGTCGACCGCCATACCCATGGTCAACACGATACCGGCGATACCCGGCAGGGTCAGCGTTGCACCCAGCAGCGACATCAGGGCCAGCAGCATCACCATGTTCACCGCCAGTGCGACGGTGGCGATCAGGCCGAAGAAGCGGTAGATGGCCATGATGAACAGCGAGACGAACAGCATGCCCCACAGCGAAGCGTCGATACCCTTGGTGATGTTGTCCGCACCCAGGCTTGGACCGATGGTGCGCTCTTCAGCGAAGTACATCGGTGCAGCCAGACCACCGGCACGCAGCAGCAGCGCCAGTTCGGACGACTCGCCCTGACCGTTCAGGCCAGTGATGCGGAATTGAGCACCCAGCGGCGACTGGATGGTCGCCAGGCTGATGATCTTCTTCTCTTCCTTGAAGGTCTGGACCGGCACGTCTTTCTCGACGCCGTTGACCATTTGCTTGGTGTAGGTGGTCACCGGACGCTGTTCGATGAAGATCACCGCCATGCTGCGACCGACGTTCGAACGGGTCGCACGGCTCATCAGCTCACCGCCGTGACCATCCAGGCGAATGTTCACTTCCGGCGTGCCATGCTCGCCGAAGCCAGCCTTGGCATCAGTCACCTGGTCACCGGTGATGATCAGGCCACGCTCGATCAGCGCAGGAGGACGCTTGCCTTCGCGGAACTCGAATTCCTCGGAAGTGGCTTTCGAAGCGCCAGGCTCAGCGGCCAGACGGAACTCGAGGTTGGCCGTCTTGCCAAGGATACGCTTGGCTTCTGCGGTGTCCTGCACGCCCGGCAGCTCAACCACGATGCGGTTGGCGCCCTGGCGCTGGACGATCGGTTCGGCAACACCCAGCTCGTTGACGCGGTTACGTACCGTGGTCAAGTTCTGCTTGATGGAGTATTCGCGGATTTCCGCCAGCTTGGCCGGGGTCATCGCCAGACGCAGTACCGCCTGACCATTGAGGTCGGCCGGAACAATGTCGAAATCGTTGAAGTTCTTGCGGATCAGCACACGGGCCTGTTCACGGCTGTCTTCATCAGCGAAGCCCAGTTGGATGGCACCGTTGAGTTGCGGCAGGCTGCGATAGCGCAGTTTCTCTTTACGCAACAGGCTCTTTACATCGCCTTCGTAGACTTTCAGGCGTGCGTCGAGGGCTTTGTCCATGTCCACTTCCAGCAGGAAGTGCACACCACCGGACAAGTCCAGACCCAGCTTCATAGGGTGCGCAGCGAGGTTGCGCAGCCATTGCGGGGTGGTTTGTGCCAGGTTCAGTGCAACGACGTAGTCATCACCCAATGCCTTGCGTACAACGTCCTTGGCCGGCAGCTGGTCTTCAGCCTTGGTCAGGCGAATCAGCCCGCCCTTGCCGTTGGCAGCCAGCGTGGCAGCCTTGACGTTGATCCCGGATTCCTTGAGCGCAACGCTCACGCGATCCAGATCAGCCTGATTGACCTGCAGCGCAGTGCTTGCACCGCTGACCTGAATGGCCGGGTCATCAGGATAAAGATTGGGAGCGGAATAAATCAGACCGACCGCCAGCACCGCCAGGATCAGAATGTATTTCCACAGAGGATATTTGTTCAGCATCACGCCGCCCGTTTATGACGCGGGGCGCCTTGCGCGCCCCGTCGATTGAAGATGAAGTTGAAACTTAGATCGCTTTCAGCGTGCCTTTTGGCAGCGTGGCAGCGATGGCGCCTTTCTGGAATTTCATTTCGACGGTGTCGGAAACTTCCAGAACGACGAAATCGTCTGCAACTTTAGTGATCTTGCCGGCGATGCCGCCAGTGGTCACAACTTCGTCGCCTTTTTGCAGGCTGCTCAGCAGGTTTTTCTGCTCTTTGGCGCGCTTGGCCTGTGGACGCCAGATCATCAGGTAGAAGATGACCAGGAAACCGACCAGGAAAATCCACTCAAAACCGCCACCCATTGGGCCTGCAGCAGGTGCAGCAGCATCAGCCATGGCATTCGAGATAAAAAAGCTCATTTAGCACTCCAGTTGCAAATGTTGAATCTTGGGGTCAGAAAACTCAGTCCAAAGGCGGAACAGGTAACCCGCGTTTGGCGTAGAAGGCATCGACAAAGGCGGCCAATGTACCCTGTTGAATAGCCTCGCGCAAACCAGCCATAAGCACTTGATAATGGCGCAAGTTATGGATGGTATTGAGCATGCTTCCCAGCATTTCGCCGCACTTGTCCAGGTGATGCAGATAAGCGCGGGAGAAGTTCTGGCAGGTATAGCAATCGCAGGTCGGATCGAGCGGCGAATCATCATGGCGATGGAACGCGTTTCGGATCTTCAGCACGCCGGTATCAATGAACAGATGCCCATTGCGGGCATTACGGGTTGGCATCACGCAATCGAACATGTCCACACCGCGGCGCACACCCTCAACCAAGTCTTCCGGTTTGCCAACGCCCATAAGGTAACGAGGTTTGTCAGCCGGCATCATGCCCGGCAGATAATCCAGCACCTTGATCATTTCGTGTTTGGGCTCGCCCACTGACAGGCCGCCGATGGCCAGGCCGTCGAAGCCGATCTGGTCGAGGCCTTCCAGGGAGCGCATGCGCAGGTCCTGGTGCATGCCGCCCTGAACGATGCCGAACAGTGCCGCCGTGTTCTCGCCATGGGCTTCTTTCGAACGCTTGGCCCAACGCAGGGACAATTCCATGGAGATACGCGCGACGTCTTCGTCAGCCGGGTACGGCGTGCACTCGTCGAAAATCATCACGATGTCGGAGCCCAGGTCACGCTGGACCTGCATCGACTCTTCCGGGCCCATGAACACCTTGGCGCCGTCGACCGGGGAAGCGAAGGTCACGCCCTCCTCCTTGATCTTGCGCATGGCGCCCAGGCTGAACACCTGGAAACCGCCGGAGTCGGTCAGGATCGGGCCTTTCCACTGCATGAAATCGTGCAGGTCGCCGTGCTTCTTGATCACTTCCGTGCCCGGGCGCAGCCACAGGTGGAAGGTGTTGCCCAGAATGATTTCAGCGCCGGTCGCCTCGATATCCCGTGGCAGCATACCCTTGACCGTGCCGTAGGTGCCCACCGGCATGAAGGCCGGGGTCTCGACGGTACCGCGCGGGAAGGTCAAACGACCGCGACGAGCCTTGCCATCAGTGGCCAGCAGCTCGAAAGACATACGACAGGTGCGACTCATACAGTTTCCTCGGGGCCCGATTCTTTAGGGGCAGTCGGCGCAGGATTACGCGTGATGAACATCGCATCACCGTAGCTGAAAAAGCGGTATCCGTTGTCGACCGCGGCCCTATAGGCAGCCATGGTTTCGGGATAACCGGCGAACGCCGAAACCAGCATCAACAGCGTGGATTCGGGCAAATGGAAGTTGGTGACCAGGGCATCGACCACATGAAACGGCCGGCCAGGGTAAATGAAAATGTCTGTATCGCCGCTGAACGGCTTGAGCACGCCATCGCGGGCGGCGCTCTCCAGGGAACGCACGCTGGTGGTCCCCACCGCCACCACGCGACCACCGCGAGCGCGGCAGGCGGCCACGGCATCGACCACGTCCTGGCCGACTTCCAGCCATTCAGTGTGCATGTGGTGGTCTTCAAGCTTCTCGACGCGCACCGGCTGGAACGTGCCAGCACCGACGTGCAGGGTCACGAACGCAGTCTCGACGCCCTTGGCGGCAATCGCCTCCATCAGCACCTGATCGAAATGCAGCCCCGCCGTCGGCGCCGCCACCGCGCCCAAACGCTCGGCGTAGACCGTCTGGTAACGCTCGCGATCGGCGCCTTCGTCCGGGCGGTCTATATAAGGAGGCAGCGGCATGTGCCCGACACGGTCGAGTAGCGGCAACACCTCCTCGGCGAACCCCAGCTCGAACAACGCATCGTGCCGCGCCAGCATCTCGGCCTCGCCACCGCCGTCGATGAGGATCTTCGAACCAGGCTTGGGCGACTTGCTGGACCGCACATGCGCCAGCACGCGATGACTGTCGAGCACCCGCTCCACCAGGATTTCCAGCTTGCCGCCGGAAGCCTTCTGGCCAAACAGCCGCGCCGGAATCACCCGGGTATTGTTGAACACCATCAAATCGCCGGGGCGCAAATGCTCCAGCAAATCAGTGAATTGACGGTGTGCCAGGGCGCCGCTGACCCCATCCAGGGTCAACAGGCGACTATTGCGCCGCTCGGCCAGCGGATGGCGGGCGATCAGCGAATCAGGGAGCTCGAAAGTAAAGTCAGCAACGCGCATGATGGGGTGTCGTCTAGCAGGGCCGGGAAGTCTAGCGGAAATATCAAAAATTCTCCATGTACCTGATTGACCAGCGGTTATCTCATCTCTATACTTCGCCGCCATTGAGCCCTGATGGCGGAATTGGTAGACGCGGCGGATTCAAAATCCGTTTTCGAAAGGAGTGGGAGTTCGAGTCTCCCTCGGGGCACCAAAATTAAGAAAGGTCTTGCTTTGCAAGGCCTTTTTTTTCGCCTGCAATAAAGTGCCTGACACCCCACCACCCTGTGGGAGCCAGCCTGCTGGCGATTTTTTGATCCTCGCACCCTCGGTCAGTAAGACACTCATCAAGGATTCCCCCCATGGAATTGCACCTGGAAACCGTTGCCCTCTTCTCCCTGAAACTGGCTTATGAGTCGGAAGGTCAGAGCCCGATTTTGCGGGATGACTTGGTGATGGGGGATTACCAGCGGGATGTGTTTGAGTTGCTGGTGCGGCGGGGGGATGTTGAGGGGATTCAGTTGAAGGTGGGTGAGTGTGTGGGGTTGGCGTTGGAGGCTGTTGGGGG